>JAQUKI010000010.1 GCA_028719225.1 Fidelibacterota bacterium
AAAAAATTCCCGCTGATCGTCTTTACAGTGATAAGCGGGTTTTTTTGCTTTACGGAAAATAAGGCAATGAAGGTAAGTTGGATAAAAGCGCAATGTGACTTGTTTCAGGTTGTTATGCAAAGGGCTACATTTTTTCTCTTTTTCGTGACATTATTTTTATGCGCACTATCGCCCGGATTTACTCAAACGTTGTCCATTTCCGGATATGTCCATGACAACAATGGTGATAATTTGCCGGGCGCGAATATCATTGTGGAAAATTTGGACATTGGCGCCGTGAGTAATCAGAATGGATTTTTTTTCATGAACATTCCGAACGTAGATACAGCCATTCTGAATGTTAGTTACATAGGCTACAAGTCGGCTGAGATAAAAATTATCGCGTCAAAACCGCCGGCGCTTCCAATGAAGATATACTTAGAGCGGGATGCGTTGAATTTTTCACCGATTGAGATTATCGGGGCAAAACTTTTGGAGAAACAGGTTTTCATCGAGCCTTCTTTTAAAGTAATCAGGCGAAGTGACATTAATGCAATAAGTGCGCTGGATGGCAATGACGTTTTCCGCGCGATTCAAAATGAACCGGGTGTCAATTCTCTCAATGAATTATCTAATCAACTGTACATACGAGGTGGAAGTCCAGATCAAAATCTGGTGTTGATTAATGGCGCGCCTATTTATCAGCCTTTTCATTTATTCGGCTTAGCGTCTTCGATTTGTGGGAATTCAATCGATTATGTGAAGTATTCTTCGGGTGGCTTTTCGGCTCGGTATGGCGATCGGATGAGTTCCGTATTGGACATTATTACTCAGCCTGGAACAGATAGTTTATCGATGAAATTGGATTGGAATTTATTCAGTACGGATGTAACGATGGCTGGCTCTTTTGGGAGTAAATTGCGCTGGCGGGTGACCGGCCGGCGCAGCTACTATGATACATTCGGAAAAATGTTTGATTTCGAATTCCCTTATTATTTTTATGACCTCGAAAGTAAAATCTCGTACATCCCGAAAGAAAAAACCTTGATCTCCCTGAGTGTCTTTATATCCGGCGACAATTATTCAACATCCAAGACCAGTACTTATTATAATTCATATTATTCGAGTAGCAGTGATTTGTCATTGGCCCACGCTGATTCGAATACCTATTATAAGGTCTCAAAGAGCGGCATTAAATGGATCAATAAACTCATCAGTTTGCAATATCACCGCAGATTTTCCTCAGTCATGGATAATGAAACCAGATTTTATGTAAGTGTTTTGGATCAAAATTATGAATATTTAAAGAGATTTCAGGGTCATAAAAACGCCTCGCCCCTGACTCTGCAATATGTGGCCAAGCGAAATGAGCAGTACAATTTTACAACTGAATCCACGGATGCAAAAACGATCTTTGCCGATTATGGTTTGCAGTCGTTATTTGAATACACGCCGGAAGGTTTTTATGAAATTACGTTTGGATATGGGTATTCTTATAAAAACCTGAATTACAGATGGCAAATTCCGGATTTTAATTTGATTAATCGCTATATGAATATTTTCATGGATTTTCCACCGGATTCGATGGATTTTCAGCAAAACCTTCAAAGTGCATTTGGAATTATGGAAGTAATCTTCACACCGAAAAAAAATATTTTAAATATTAGATTAGGAGCAAGGCCGACCTGGTATAGTCATTGTTCGGAAGTCGTACTTGATCCACGAGCAAATTTAGCCTGGCAGGCGACTGAAAATATTCAAATGAAATTAGGAGTCGGGAAATATTCCCAAGCATTGGCGACATCTCAGGAATACGGTTTTTACAGTACTGCGGGATTGTATTTTCCTTTGAAAGATGCCGTATCTTCCTCTACCCATACGATCCTAAGTTTACTTTTCGATAATCACTGGAATTTCTCGACCGAATTATCAGCTTATAATAAGAAATTCGATAACCTGTTTTTCATCAATTCCGAATCCCGGTTTGAAAAGGGTACCGGACGGGCATTCGGTCTGGAAACCTCGTTCAACATTAGACCCTGTGACTGGCTATTCGGTCAATTTGCCTATATTTATTCCGTAATTGAAAAGACCCAGACCGCAGAAACATTTTATCCAAATTACGACATTCGTCATAGAATCAGTTCCCGGGCAAGTATTTATCTCAAGAAAAACTGGCAAATCGATTTAGCCTGGAATTTCAATACAGGCCGTCCGGCTAACCTTTACGATTCTCCAGTTTATACCGGTGAAGACACACAAAGCTCATCAGGTTTAGTAGGGCCTCCTCAGGAATATTTAGAGTTTTATCTTGCCTTACCTAAAAATGTCTTTCGATATCCAGCATACCATCGTCTTGACATTACGATTAAAAAGACATGGCATGTCCGAGGCAACTCCTTATCGTGTTATCTTCAGGTCATTAATATTTATGACCGAAAGAACGTTTTGTATTACGGTGATATATTCGAAGATAAGGTTGTTGTTGTGCCTGATCCTACAAGCGAATTTAAACAATTTGAGTATCAATATTATACTGCCGAGGCCGTGAATGGTTTGCCCATCTTGCCTACGATTGGAGTCAGTTATGAAATTAAATAAATTACTTCTGCTGATTTGCTTGGTATATTGGTTCATTCATTGTAGTACTGAACCAGAAATAAATTGGGATAAACTGGATGATAATTACTTCGTAAATAGTTCCTTAGTCTTTACTGATACTTCTGCAATAGGTGAAATCTCTGATACAGATATGCAGGTATCTATCTCGCGGCTAAGATATTTAATTGATTATGCCTTTTCATCCGATGAAGACCAGACTTTCGGAATATCCAATGCCAGAGTGACAATTACAGGAAATGGGCGGGATTACAGTTTTATCGATATAGGTCATGGTATTTATAAGTATACTGTCAAAGATAGTACCGATACAATAAGACGTGACATGGATTATTCTCTACAAATCATAATGCCCGATGGAGAAATATTTACTTCTCAACTACACACACCACTAATTACCATTGAACCGAAAGATACAATCTGGATTTATCCTGACAGTATTCTGACCTGGTCTATTCCGGAACAATATTGGTATCCAAAAACTCCATTATCTGTCAGTAACACGGTTGCGTTTAAAGATACAATACAATATCATGTACAAGAAAATAAAGATCTTAAGGGAAGTGGTCCCGCACCTGCATATTATGAAACATCTAGAAATTACAATATACAGACAAATCATTTATGGGTAAAATTCGATACAACCGGTTCTTCTTTGATAATTTCGACCGCGTCGGATTCACCCTCTGTATTCCTGGAAGAATTCAATAAAGACTCGATACAATTAAGTTTTGGATGTTCTCATAAATATTCAGGTTATATTTCAGAGATTTTTAATAACATAGAAGAGTATGGCATCCTAGATAATCTAGTAGATTATTCCAATATTTCAGGCAAGGGTGCCTATGGAATATTTACATCTCAACCTGATCGAATCAGTAAGAAATTCATTATTAAAGTAAAAAGTCGACTATAAACGGAATTTAACTTATCAGTCTTCATTTTTCAAATTGCATTTCTACACGGACGCTTAATATAAATCTGTTTTTGGGGAGCTGTTCATGGATAAACAAGTCAAAATTTACGCACTAAGCACCTGCATTTACTGCCAGAACACCAAGGCGTTTTTTAGGCAAAACGGAGTTTCCTACGAATGTGTGGACGTCGATTTGCTCGATGAAGCCGAGAAAACTGCGACGCTCAGGGAAATCCGAAAACTTGTTCCGTCTATCGCTTTCCCGACGATCCTGATCGGCGACGAAATTGTTCAAGGTTATAAACCGGATGTGCTTAGAAAACTTCTGAATCTATGACTGCCGACCAATTATTCGAGGCGCTGAAAAATACGCAGGAACCGAAAGGCTATTTTTTCAATCCGGACAGGGAGCATGTTTTTCGCTTGCTGAATTCGCTTCTGCTCAACAAGGCGCGTTACAGTTACATGGCTTGTCCGTGCCGGTTGGCCGCTAACGATCGCGGATGGGATATGGATATTCTCTGCCCATGCATTTACCGCGATCCGGATGTTAAAGAGTTCGGTCGGTGTTACTGTGGGCTGTACGTATCGGCGGATTGGCTGGCAGGGAAAATTGCCAACCAGTATGTTCCCGAACGTCGATCGGTCGATAAACTCTTCCGGGATTTCTGATTTTAATTAGCAGTGAATAATGGATCAAAAAAGGGGCGAAGATTCTTCGCCCCTTTTTCATATCCGACTGTTCCGCAGAAATTTACTTCAACAGAATCATCTTCTTTGTTTGTTTGAAATCGCCGGCCGTGAGGGTGTAAATATAAACGCCGCCGCTAACTAAATTGCCCGAAGCATCGCGTCCATCCCAGACGTACCGATGATAACCGATCGGCAATTCGCGAACGCTGTACTCTTTGACAATCTGCCCCATCAGGTTGAAGATCGTCAGGCGAATGTCGCTGGCTTTCGGTAATGCGAAGTCGATGCTCGTCCGCGGATTGAACGGATTCGGGTAGTTCTGCGAAAGCGCAAACGACTTCGGCAGTTCCAAGGTCTGTCCGATCGACGTCATCGTCATGTTGATCGAGGCAGCCGTTTTCGACTCGTTCAAACCGTAATCGGTTGCTGTGACGGAATAAGTATAGATCTTATTGCTCGTTACATTTGCATCTACATATTCCGTTGTTGTTGCATAACCGAGTAGTGTGAATTCCGCCGCATCGGCTTTACGATAGACTGTATAATACTTGACCGGTTCGCTGATCACCTCGTCCCATGTCAAGGAAATCTTGCTGTCCGCAAGTTTTCCGGTCAGATTCAAAGGAATTTCAGGCGCCAAATTGTCTTCCGACCAGCCGCCTTTGACATTTGAATCCCAGTAAGACCAATTATCATAACCGATTGCCGTGACCATGAAACCTGTCCAGTAAATCACATTCTGCACTTTATCATACAATGTCGGCGCAACATAGTTATAACTCTGCCAATCAGGATGAGCCGAAACCGTGGCGATAAAATCCCAGGTTGCATTCTCACCATCTGCCATTTCGGAACCGTTCAGCGGATCGACAGCGCGCCAAATCTGGAATTCCTTCACTGAATTTTTCAACAGTTCCGGACAATTCCATGTCAGACGCACTTGTTTACCCTGATCCATCGGTACGTCCATGACTTCTATCAGCGTGGGCTTGGGCATGTAACCTTCCGGATACATTATTAACGGATTGTCAATCGTCCCGCCTGGCCATGTAAAATTGCGGTATTCTTCGTTATAGTTTTCCTCCGAGAAGACCGCATAATAATCGCCGGCAGGTAGTCCCACAAAATATCTGCCGTTAGAATCGGTAAAGGTCAGAGCCATATAATTTGCCGACTCCATGTAAATAGCGACCATTTTGAGTGGATTTCCGAGGTTGTCCGTCACATAGCCGATCAGTGAATCGGCAAAATCTGCAGGTGTCAATTGATAATTGAAAACAGTGTCGCAGTTGACCCAGACGCTATCGTTATTAATAGCCCAGTAACCATTCCCGCCGATCTGAAAGTCATAAGTTCCCGGTCTCAGGTAAAATTCATATTTTCCCAGAGAATCGGTCAGCATTCCCGCCGATTCACTGCCATCATACCCGAAAGCAACAGCGAGGACTCCGACGAGAGGACTACCGGTGGTTTGTTTGGTGACCGTTCCACTTACATGTACTTTGCTTGAATCACTGCCCAGCACGAAATCGACCCAGGTCGTATAGTCGCTGACTGAAATGTCCGAAACGGTATATGACGGATAACCGGGTGCGGTCGCCGTGCCGGTATACCAACCGGCATCGACGTTCTCAACGGCATAGTGACCGCCTTCACCCGTGTATTGTTCATAATAATTAGTACCAGTAAAAACTACATGTGCTCCCACAATCCCGTTCCAGGTACCTCTTTGATAGACATATCCTTCGAGGCGGCCTTTGTATTGAGGCTGACTGATATAGTAATCGCGAGTAAGTTTGTCGCCAGCCATCACGAATATACTATCAGTGATCGAAGGCATCCAGGAATTGGGATAGTATACTTCTATCTGATATAGTATACCGGATGTTCCGCCGACCAAATCGAACTCATAGGAACCGTTATCTTCATCTCCGGTCCAATACCATTGATCGACCTGTTCGGTAACTCCCGGGATGTTGCCCCAAATGTGAATGCCGGCATTCGTCAGCGGATTATGACCTGTTTCGTCAAAAATAGTACCGCTGAGAGTCGCATTTGTGCTTAGAATCATGAAATTCAGTCCCGTTGTATCCGCCACGATTCCCCAATGACCATTAGGAATAGGGACGCCAGTTTCAGTCCAGCACCAAACATTATATGTGGCATTGTACGCGGAAATCTCCGGATGTTGCAACGCTTTACTGACATGAAGAATATAATGTCCCGTAGCATCGGTCTTTGTCCAGGCATAGTAATTCTCCTGATTGCCGGTTGAATCAGGTCGAGTCCCGATATTTGCCCCGACTTCTATATCGGCAAGGCGAGCCTGATTGACATCGACCACATAACCTTCGATAGTTCCGTCCGTCGTGTAAAGAATGAAATCTTCCTGATGAGCGACGCCCGATATGACTTCAACATAGCGTTCGTTGATATTCATATATCGGCCGGTAAGTTCATCTGTATTGAAATACAAACGCCAGTATCCCGGAGAAACTGTCAGAGTATATTGTCCGTTTACATCGGTAACAGCTTCCGGGTAAAATGATCCTTCAGCGTAGATCGTAAGCCCGGAAATCGGCGTGCCGAAATCATTCCGTACGGTCCCATAAATCTGATCGGTCGCCTGCTCATAGGCGATATTAATGCCCGTTACATCGGTATTAACATAAATTGGTTGCTGCATCTGGGTTGGATATAACCCCGGATAGAGTCCCCAAACATCTTCAGTGCCAACAATATATAATCCGCGATACGCATCCGGAATTTCGATTGTGTATGCTCCGTTGGCATCGGTTGCCGTCAGGAAACCGACCATGTTCTCTTCTTTTGTTGGCATTATAGTATCGCCTAAAAACACAGCCCATACAGCGACATATTGAAGGGAAGTCTGTCCATATTGCACAAACCCGGAAATACTCGTGTTTTCATCGGGAGCAAGAATATCGATAATGCCGATAGCCGGTAACGGAACAGTCCGAAGTTCAGCAACCAAGAATAGGCGGAAACCCTGTAGTCCGAAAAACGCACTGATGTCGTCCAACATTGTTGTCGTCATGGCGAAACCGACAATGCCGTCGCCAGCCGGTGTCATATCGGGTTCCTGACCATCCAGGAGAATTAGTGTTTCACCGGTAAATTCACTGATTGATGGATCGTTTTCAGTTAATATACTGTCGCCGTCATCAACGAAAATGTCAAAAAAGACCGTGTCGGGTGCGGGAACGACGAAATAAAACAAATCTCCGGCAGTATAAGCAATGGAGTCCGTCCCGCCGTACGTCATCAATAACGTATCAGGAGTCGCTATCATTACCTTGGCGTTTTCCTGCCCGCCATTGACCGTAAACATTTCTTTCCAGTTGAGTTTGACAGCCGCCGGACGCTTCGAGATCGCTGATTGCGTATCCACGAACTGTTTCACCTGACGACTTTCGTTCACGATTGCCCGCGAAGGTGTTGCAACGCTCTTTGCAACCGTCGCATCGTTTTTTTTCGCGGTTAACGTTTTCATCATCCGCAACTTCGACACGCTCTGCACCGCATCGCGATTCGCTCCCGGAGCAAAACTGAAAAGCAACAAAACGCACATGAAAATTACTGTACTTTTACGCATTTTAACCTCCTTAGGAAGAATGTAGCCTCCTGTTTGAAAAATCACATTTTAGTTGTTAATGATTTCCAAAAAACTTCATCTACTATCATATCTCACGGAGAATATATTACTCGCATTATCGGGTATTCTGTGTGATTGCAAACACATGGATCGTCCTCTCTTTAACAACTGTACACTGTATCATCCCAGTCCGACTTCCAGAATCATCATTATGGTGAATCCGAGCATTGTCCAAACCGTCGCTAAATCCGTATGTTTGCTCAGTTGGCTCTCCGGAATCAACTCTTCGACAATCACAAACATCATCGCGCCCGCAGCAAAGGAAAGTGCATAGGGAAGAATCGGTTGAATAAATACAACCGTCAGTACGCCGATGACACCTGCAACCGGTTCGACGATCCCGGAAAGTTGACCGTACCAAAAACATTTTTTACAGGTCATGCCTTCGCGGCGAAGCGGGAGAGAAACCGAAGCGCCTTCCGGTAAGTTTTGAAGTGCAATGCCGATTGTCAGCGCCAAAGCGTGCGTCAGTGAGACGCTTTCCAGATTCGTGCTCAACGCTCCAAAGGCAATACCGACGGCAAGTCCTTCGGGAATGTTGTGCAAAGTGATCGCCAGAATCAACAAAACACTTCTTTGCCAGCTCGTTTTCAAACCTTCCGCTTCAGCGATTGGGAAGTCTATGTGAAGATGCGGCAGGATTTTATCGACGATCCGTAGAAACAATCCGCCCATCAGAAAGCCGACGGCGGTTGGTGCCCACGGATGAATGAATGTTTCTTTGGCGATTTGCATCGATGGAATCAGGAGCGACCAAACGCAGACGGCCAACATTACACCGGCAGCAAAACCGAGCATTCCATCTAATATTTTCCGGTTCACACTCTTGAATAAAAATACCAGTGCAGCGCCAACCGCAGTGACCAACCATGTGAATCCCGTCGCGATCAGTGTTTGAGAAACCGGGCTGAATTGCCGGAACCATTCAATGAAAGCTTCAATCATGTTTTACAAAATTCCTTATAAGTGTTGATCAATCCGTTCGTCGAAGAATCGTGAGTAGTCACAGTAGAATCGTCCGTCAATTCCGGCAGGATTTTAGATGCCAATTGCTTACCAAGTTCGACGCCCCACTGATCGAAACTGTAGATATTCCAGTAAAATCCCTGAACGAAGGTTTTGTGTTCGTACATCGCGATCAAACTGCCGAGAGTTCTCGGCGTCATTTGTTTATATAAAATGGATGTCGTCGGACGATTTCCGGTAAAAACTTTAAACGGCAGAAGTTTTTGAATTTCTTCGTCATTCTTGCCGCTATCTAATAATTCCCTATAGACATCATCCTTCGATTTACCGTTCATCAGCGCTTCGGTTTGCGCAAAGAAATTGGATAACAGAATCCGGTGATGATCGTTGATCGGATTCTGGCTAATGGCGGGCGCGAGAAAATCACACGGAACAATGTTCGTTCCCTGATGCAGAAGTTGATAAAAGGCGTGCTGACCATTCGTTCCCGGTTCACCAAAAATCAACGGCCCGGTTTGATATTTTATCGGCTCGCCATTCCGATCGATATTTTTTCCATTGCTCTCCATGTCCAACTGTTGAAGATAAGCAGGCAGGCGATGCAAATACTGGTCATACGGCAGAATCGCCTGCGCTTCGTATTTATAGAAATTCCGATACCAAACGCCGAGAAATCCCAGTATCGCGGGAATATTTTTCTCGGCCGGCATTTCGTGAAAATGTTTGTCCATTGCATGCGCGCCTTCGAGCAATTCACAGAAATTTTCATAACCGATCGTGCAGGCGATGGAAAGGCCGATCGCAGACCAGAGGGAATAACGCCCTCCGACCCAGTCCCAGAACCGGAACATATTTTCGGGAGCGATGCCGAAATTCTCAACTGCAGCTTCGTTCGTTGAAACGGCGACAAAGTGAGATGCTACCGCCGACTCGTTTTTAGCATGTTCCAGAAACCATTTACGCGCCGTTTGGGCGTTCGTCATTGTTTCCTGCGTCGTGAACGTTTTCGATGAAATAATGAAAAGCGTCGTCTCGGGCGATACCTTCTTCAACGTTTCGGCGATGTCCGTTCCATCGACGTTCGACACAAAGTGCGGGCGAATGTGTTTCCAGTACGGGCGAAGCGCTTCCGTTACCATGACGGGACCGAGATCGCTTCCGCCGATTCCGATGTTGACGATGTCGGTAATCGGTTTTCCGGTAAATCCTTTCCATCTGCCGGAAAGGACGGCATTCGATAATTTCTCCATCTGTTTCAGAACGGCATTGACTTCAGGCATCACGTCCTTACCGTTAACAAGAATCGGCTTATTGGAACGGTTTCTCAGCGCGATATGAAGCGCCGGCCGATTTTCCGTCTCATTGATCGTTCCGCCATTGAACATCAATCGGATCGCTTCCACTAAATGCGTTTCATCCGCCAATTGGAGCATCGCCGGGATTGTCTCGTCGCTGTAATGATTCTTGGAATAATCGATGAGAATATCCTCAAATCGGATCGAAAACTTCCGAAACCGGTCCGGATCGCTACTAAAATAATAGCTGATCGGCGTCTTTTTTGTGCCCATATAATGAATGGATAAACGGTACCAGGCGCGCGTATGGGTGGCATTGATCTTGGGAATCATGATCCCTCCGAACGATGAAATGGGGTTGAACTTTTCTGCAGATCGTGAAGCGTCGTTTCCGGTTCGCGGTACCGACTGTAAATATGCGTCAGCGTCGTCCATGTCAGAAAAGTGTTGCCGAGTGGAACCAGCGATAATCCGAAATAGAGCAGATATGCCGCCGAGACTGCCGACAAGTAGATCAGGAAATACAAAGCCGCGAAAACGATCTCATATAGTACCGGAATTTGTGGAAACCATCCGGCGAACCAGCCGTTCAGTGTATTCAGAAAAGGCATTAAAATGAAAAAACAGTAGATGATGACGTATGGCTGATGGACTTCGATCGCTTTCTGCGGGCAGAAGCCCATGCAACGCATGCAACTCTCGCAACGGAACGTCCAGAACGGCTTTGGATTCCGCTTGCCGATCATCCGGATCGCTTTTTGGGGACAGTTTTTCGCGCAGACGCCGCATGAATTACAGTTCCGGTTCGCAAAATAGATTTTCGACATGAACGTTTTTCCGAACAGCAAATAGACGATCGAAACGGGAAACAGGACAATCGAAAAAAGTAATTCGACGGCATTCCGGAGGGTGAACCAATTTCGTCCGCCTGATAGTAAACGGGAAATGAATCGATCGACGCGCGGTTTCGAGCGAGCGATGATCGCGCGGATGCTTTCCGGTTTCTGGCCGGAGTGCAACGTCATCCAGTTCGACGGCATATCGATGCTTTCGACGCCGACCAACCGATAACCTTTGAGCGCCAGAATCAACGCCGAAAACCAGATCGTCGAAGCCGCTAATCCCGGAACGAACACACGCCCGAATTTCAACCGACCTCTCGTCGCCAAATAAAAAGCATGAACATCTTTACGAACCGGCAGGCGAAATAAAAATTTAAGCATGCTCCACGGCGCAATAAATCCGTGCGTCGGCGAGACAAATCCGACGAGCGATTTTGCATTATCCGTGAGTTCCACCGCCGGATTTGCCTGATGAATCGGGATCAGTTCGACGGGCAAACCCGCTTTTTGGGCGGCTTCAGCCATCCAGACGGCGGTTCGGTACGAGTTGCCCGTGCCGGACTGATAATATAGAATCAACTTTTCATATGATGTTTTACTCACTTCATTCATACAATCCAAAAATACCGAAATTTCCTCTGAAAAAGAAGCAGGAGAATTCAAACCGGAGAATTAACCACGGAGATCACGGAGGAAGATAAAGATAAAGGCCGAGGCAGGGGCAAAGGTAAAGAGAAGATCGAATGGAGTACGAATCGTACTCTTAAGGCTGTCTTTTGGAATTATAGAAGCGAAAGATCGCCGAACTCAAATTCCTCGAAAAAAGCATCGGGAAAACGGGATAATTCGCCATCGTTCCCATGCTACGCGCTAACATAGTGTTTATAGCCGTTGTTTTTGGTTAAGAAAAGATAATCCCGCAAATCCCGGTTCAGACATTTTCCACCACCTTGATCTCATCCTCAGTCAGTCCGTACATTGTCTGAACTATGATTCATCGGATTTATGGATTACTACGATTAAAGAAATAAACTTCCAACTTTTCACGATCTAAATCCTGTCCATCCTTTAATCCCGCAAATCCCGGTTCAGACATTTTCCACTACCTTGATCTCATCCTCTGTCAACCCGTACATTGTCTGAACTATGATTTTAATATCGCTTCCTCTCTTAATCATAGTTTTCATTAAATCATTCCAATCATAGTTCAAGACTTTCTCCTTCATCATTCCATACTCTGGTACAAATCATGATATTAAAACCAGATACCAGCCTTAATTGTCGGGAAAAAGTAACTTGTCAACACGTTTTCAGAGCCGGTGATCTGAAAGGTCAAATTATATTTAAGACGCGAATTGGGAAACGAATTCCGGTAACTAAGATAGAAATACTCACCCCGGATATCATTCAGTTTTAATCTGGTTTCCTGATATGAATCGGTCGCTGAATCGATATGATCGTCAATTTCGCCCGGTTCGAGTAAATTTGTATGAAAATTCCCGGAAAGTCCCGCGCCAATAAATATGCTTGTCTTCCCATTTGAAAATAAAGCATAGGAAGCGCCCAAATCGATCGAATGCCTCAACCATGTCATTTCCGTAGCGGATTCCGAATGCAAACCATTGGTAAAAGTATAAGAGTATTTCAGCATGTTGAAAGTATAAGACAGGTCGAGATAGACATTTTTTACAACCCGGTATCCGCAAAAAGCCGTGATGCCGACCGGCGGCTTCAATTTTCCCACCGAAAGTGACAGTATGGTGTCGGTTCTTACCAACTCGGTATAATTCACTTTCTGATAATAGTGCCACTCATATCCGGAAGTCGATTCATTGACAATATCGGCGGAAAGATTTAAGCCGACAATAAATAAATCGTCTTTACCAAATGGAAGTACCACTGTACTAAAAAATAAAATGAATCCTAAAACCAATGTAATCTTTTTCATAGAATTATCTCCTTTCGATTAACCTAACTCACGGATGTTGATTCATCCGGTAAATATTTCTTGAGATCATCATAGATTTCCTGTGCTCCCGGCACATTCTTTTGAGCCGCCTCTTCAACGGAATGGAAATAAACCAGGGCTTTTTGATAGGCGCGATTTAATCTAATCAAACGTTGATCGTTAATTTCATTTACAATTTTTCCCATTTCTTTTTTGATCTCTTTAAACTGATCTAATGCTTTCATGATTTCTTCAAAGGTTGATCGACGGCGGATGTCTACACCGGGAATTTCTCCGTTAATCACCGCATTTATAATTGCCATCTTAGGATATAAGATTTCTTCCAGCTTATCAATGGCATTGTTAATAGCGGTTTTATCCTCATCGCTTATCTGTTTATTGACTGTCTTTTCTGTATCCATTATTTACCTCTCAGAATTATAGCCTCCCGGCTGTTCCAAACCCCCGGGAGGTTTTCAATTCAAAACATCTACGGATTCGTTCCGGTTTCTGTCTCTGTAGTTGTTTCACTTGTTGGTTCCGTCTTTTTCGAACTCTTCCTTCGTGTTACCGGCTTGAACTGCTGCAGGATTTCAGGCTTGTCCTGAAAAGCAATCGCCGCGGCCAGTTCCGTCGCATACTTTTTGGTCGTTGCTAATCGGACGGACGAATCCTGCAACAACTTATCTACGTTTTGTGACATGAGTCCTCCTTTTGTTGTTTTGATTTGTCACTATTTAAATAATCATTCCTTTATCGCGTTGAAACAATCCTTTATTAAATTATTTCTTCCCTTTATCTTTCAGAATCTCTCCTTGAGTAAAATATTTCTTCCTTTTACCTTTTGGTAACTACCTTTGAGTAAAATATTTCCTCCCTTTTTGGATCGGCAACTACCTTTGAGTAAAATATTTCCTCCCTTTTCGGATCGGTAACTCTCCTTGAACAAAATATTTCTCCCTTTTACTAATCGGATACCACCTTTGAATAAAATATTTCTTCCTTTGAGTATTTGGCGACTTCCCTTGAATAAACTATTTCCTCCCGGGAATCAGTTAATCAGACCCCAACAGAAAATATTTCCAGTAAAATGGAATTGGTTCGTCAAGAAGGGAAGATTTTTCCATCCATTTAGTATTCAGTAAATAATAAGCAATTATGTATTGAGTTTTTTCGCCGTATAATTCATTTGGATTGTGTTTTTTTTAATGGATGAAATCGGGGCAATTACGCCTGTTTCTTTTCTCCCGAACAATTCTTAGCATTCATTCCTAATGTCAAAGAACGGAAAAGCGATTCGTTTGTCAAAATCAAGAACGGAATTATTTTAACGACAGATTTCATTAAATGCAAATATTATTTAAACACTAAGGTGCGAAGAGGCAAAGAAAGAGAAAGGCAAAGGCAAAGGCAGAGGCAGAGGTAAAGGTAAAGGTAGAGGTAGAGGCGTCTGTTGTGTTCTTTACCTATTCCCATACCCTTGCTTTTTCTTCGTGTCTTGGAGTCTTCGTGATTAAATATACAGATTCTTTCCCCGCTGACTTTTTATTACACGGTTTTCCGGTAACGCCAGGTCGCTAAACTCAACATGGCAACGCCATAAACAGCCAGCGAAATGACATCGCGGTAGATGTCGGAAATGCCGGAACCTTTCAGTAAGATCATGCGGACAAGTCGGATAAAATACGCGACTGGATTCAGCACATTCACTTTTAGCGCCCAATCCGGCATGCTTTCCGTTGACGTGAAGAGCCCGCTCATCATGATAAAAACGATCATGAAGAAATAACTGATGAAAATCGCCTGCTGTTGAGTCTTCGCCATCGTCGAAACTAAGAGACCGAGACCGAGCACGACTAATAGATAAATTGCCGCTGTGCCGAAAAGTAGAAAAAGCGAACCGGTGATGGGTATATCGAATAATAATTTCCCGAGCGTCAGTCCGAATCCCAATTCCACCAGCGCAATCATGAGAAACGGCGTCAACTTGCCGATGACGAACTGATATTTTCGAATCGGCGTGACGTTGATCTGTTCAATCGTGCCGATTTCTTTCTCGCGAACGATGTTCAAGCCGGACAAAAACGCGCCGATGATCGTGACAAGAATCGCTAATACCGCCGGAACCATGAAAACCTTATAATTCAATTCAGGATTGTACCAGAAAGAGGATTTTACCTGAATGCTCTGCGCGCCGATTGTGCCCGCCGGAATCTTTTGCCACTCCGAGACGATCTCCCGGTTGAAACCACTGGTGATCGAAGCGGCATATCCGTAACCGATTCCCGCGACTGTGCCGTTGATGGCATTGATCAGGAATTGAATCTCGGCGCGGTTCTCTTTGACCAACCGTTTTTCAAAATTAGCCGGAATATTTAAAATGATGTCCGTCTTGCCGCGTTTCATGCTGGATTCGGCATCGGACAATACCGTAGATTGACCGGTTATCCGGAAAAACGGCGAGGCGGCGAATTTCCCGACCAATTTCCGTGAAGTCGTGGAATAATCACGATCGATGACGAAAATGTTCAGATTCTTCATTTCCATCGTCGCGGCATTGACGAGGATGAGCATCTGGACGAGCGGAAGGACGAAAATGATCGGCAACATCATCCGGTTGCGGAAAATCTGGAGAAATTCTTTTTGCAATATGAACAGGATCGTGCGCATTTACTCCAGCCTGATTTTGAATTTTTTCACACTGAGCAGGATAAATAGAACGGTGAAACCGCAGAGAATCAACGTCTCTTTCCAGACATACAGTAGTCCGGTATTTTTCAGCATGATATTCTTGATGATGGTAATGAAATATTTAGGCGGCATCAGCGCGCAAAGCCATTGCAAAATCTTCGGCATATTCTCGATGGGAAAAATGAAACCGGACAGCAGGATCACCGGCAGCATCAACGCCATCGCAGATATCATCATCGCCACTAATTGATTGTTCGTGACGCTGGAAATCAAAATGCCCAGCGAAAGCGCCAGCAGAATGTACAACATACATTCCGCCAGTAATAACACGACGCTTCCGTGAACCGGCACGCCGAAAACGAAATATCCAAGCAGGAGAATCGTCACCGCGTTGATGAACGACAGCAAAACGTATGGCACGACTTTTCCGATGATGATCTGGATCGGTTTAAGCGGTGAAACGAGCAGGACTTCCATCGTTCCCATCTCTTTTTCGCGGGCGATGGAAATCGATGTCATTTGCGCGGAGATCAGTACCAGAATCAGCGCCATGATTCCCGGAACGAACAGAAACACGCCTTTCATCTGTTCGTTGTAAAGCATCCGAACCTCCGTAACGATCTGCATCGGCATCGAATGCTGCGCGTTGGACTTGTTGATGTAATCCTGAATGATTCCCGTCGTGTAAATAGTGATCAGGTTTGCCAGATTGGCGTCGCTTGCATCCGCGATGATCTGAACGTTTGCCGTTCCGGTTTTTTCCAGATTCCGCGCGAATTCCGGCGCGAAGATGATCACCTCCTTGACCTTTCCGCCGCGAAAAGCTTGACCGATTTCATTCTGGCTGTGAATGTCGTATTCCAGCAGGAAATAGCCGGAGGAAAGGATTTTGTCGGTGATTTTCTGGGTAACGGCGTCATGCGATTGGTCGAAAACGGCGATACCGACGTTCCGGATTTCATTGCTGATGACAAATCCGAAGATCAGCATCTGCGCGATCGGCATACCGAACAGGATCAGCAAGGTCTGTTTGTCCCGAAAGATATGATGAAATTCCTTTCGGACGAATCCCCGGAACCGGTTCATGCTTTTACCTCCGTTAAAGAAGAACGCGCCAGTTTCAGGAAAACTTCGTTCATGTTCGCGGCGTTGTAGGTCTGAATCAATTTGCCGGGCGAATCGAGCGCAACGATCTGGCCGTCTACCATCATGGAAATCCGATCACAATATTCGGCTTCATCCATGTAATGCGTCGTCACAAAAACGGTAATTCCGTTGTGCGCCGCTTCGTAAATGAGATTCCAGAATTGACGCCGTGTGATCGGATCGACGCCGCTGGTCGGTTCATCGAGAAAGACGATTTTCGGATTGTGAAAGATGGCGACGGAGAAGGCCAATTTTTGCCGCCAGCCGAGCGGAAGATCGCGGATGAGCTGATCCCGGTAATCGTTCATGCCGAGTTTTTCCAAAAGAATTGCCGTCTGCGTTTTGATCTCTTTGCGTTTCAGTCCGTAAATCCCGCCGTAAAAACGGATGTTTTCGGCAATCGTCAGGTCCTCGTATAGCGAAAATTTCTGACTCATGTAACCGATGCTCCGCTTGATCTGTTCGGTCTGGTTGTAAATGTTGAAGCCTGCGACGGAAATTTCGCCGGAAGTCGGCTTGGACAGACCGCATAAAATGCGGATCGCCGTTGTTTTTCCGGCGCCGTTCGCTCCGAGAAAGCCGAATATCTCGCCGCTGAAAACGTCGAATGTCAGATGATCGTTGGCGACGAAGTCTCCAAACTTTTTAACCAGATTTCGGACGCGAATGATCGGCGTAGAATTATTCATATCTTCGATAAGTCCCCGGCGTCGGGTGATTCGGTCATCAGTTCCATAAAACAATCTTCGATGCCGGGTTCGATCGAATGAACATCCGGATTCTGATGATCGTTTTGAAGAAGAAAATCTATCAGCATTTGCGGAAAGAACGCCGGTGATTTCGGTGTGAAGTGGACGCTTTGACCGAATGGAAATGCGCTTCCCGTTTCCGGAAAACGTTGCAGGTCTTCGATCAATTTGTAAGTATTTTCCGCCTTGACGGAAAAGAGATTTCTGCGATACTCGTCGATGACTTGCTGAGGCGGAGCAATTTTCATGATCTTCCCGAACTGCATCAACGCAACGCGGTCACACAACCCAGCCTCTTCCATATAAGGCGTCGAGACGACAATCGTCACGCCTTCGGATTTCAGTTTTTTCAGCATTTCCCAGAACTCGACGCGTGAAACGGCATCGACACCGGTCGTCGGTTCATCCAAAACCAGAACGGTCGGTTTGTGGATCATCGCACAGGAAAGGGCGAGTTTCTGTTTCATTCCGCCGGAGAGTTTTCCCGCCAACCGATTTTTAAACGGTTCGATCTGAACGTAAATATCACGGATCAGGTGATAATTTTCCTGAATCGTCGTGTCGAAGATTGAAGCGTAAAACTCAAGGTTTTCTTCAACTGTCAAATCCGGGTAAAGCGAAAATTTTCCCGGCATGTAACCGAGCATCGTCCGTAATTTTTTATACTCTTTTAAGACATCGAGATTTTCAACCGTCACGGAACCGGAATCCGGCACGATGAGCGTCGTGAGAATCCGAAAAAGCGTCGTTTTGCCGGAACCGTCCGGGCCGATGAATCCGAACAGTTCGCCTTTTCCGACCTGAAACGAAACATTTTCCAGCGCATGAATATGCTGGTAAGATTTGCCGATCTGCTCCGCTAAAATTGAAATCACGGTGGCTTTTTACTTATTTGATGTTTGATAAAAAGATCATTTCGCCGGGCATGCCGATTTTCAGCGAGCCGTCGTTTTTCACTTTCACCTTGACGGCATAAACAAGATTGACACGCTCTTCCTTCGTCTGGATCGTTTTCGGCGTAAACTCGGCTGACGGGGAAATCCAGCCAATTGTTCCGGTCAGATTTTGATTGGTCTTTTTATCTTTATCGATCAGGACATCGACCTTTTGACCGACGGCAATGTGAGACAGTTGCGCGCCGCTGACATAAACACGCAAATCCATCGTTGATAGGTCGGCAATATTATATAATGGTTTCCCGTAAGCCGTGATTTCGCCGGCTTCGGCAAAACGGTTCAGAACGGTTCCGCGAATCGGATTCACGATTCGGCACTTTTGGATATTTTCATCGACCTGATCGATCTGCCTGTCGATTACGGCGATCTCTTTTTGAGCAGAATTAACCTGCGTTTTCGTGGATTTAATCTGTTTGGCAATCAGGCGAATATTTGCGACAATGTCATCCATCTGCTTCGGCGCGGCGGCGTTGTCTTTCAGCAGGTTTTCGATGCGCGTTTTCTCGATCGACAGGTTTTCTTGTTGTTGTAATTGAACTTCGATCTGCGATTGGATTGTCGAGATTTTGCTTTCGCCCGCATCACGCTGGGCGAGAAGCTGCGCCTTGCGAATTTCCAGATCGCTCGGATCGATCATCCCGACTACGGCGCCGGCTTCCAGCGTCTGGCCTTCTTCCGCGTCGAATTGCAGAATTTTTCCGTTGGCTTCGGCGGAAACGGTAATTTCCACCGCTTCAAAATTGCCATAGGCATCGGAAATGCGATCGTTCTTTGAACAACCGGTAATCGTCAGCAAAAAAAATCCTGCGAGAATTGTCGATGTGATTTGTTTAGGTTGATTGTGAATCGTTTTCATAGGTCATTCCATTTTTCCAGAGTCGTATTGATAATTAATTTTCGCACTTGCCAACCGGATACGGTGCAGTTGCTGATTCAGTTTTGCCTGCGTTTCGGCATTGAGTTCGGCGAGATAGTCGGTCGCCGTGATGACGCCGTTTTCCAATTGAGAGGCGGCGGATCGTTTGACATTTGTCCGAAGAGCGATGATCTCGTCGTCTTTGGCGATCAGCGCTTCATATTTTTTAATTTCCATGCGGTCATTTTGAAGCAGGATGCGCAGGTTTTTCTCCAGCGTTTCCTTTTGTGAAAGTACGATATTTTTTTGAATATCAAACCAGCGCTGGTCGTTTTTCGTCTGATTCCAGTTCCACGGCGACCAGCTGAGCCGCATTCCAACCACCCAGAAATCGTCGAATTCATTCAACAGCATATTCAACCCGGGGCGACCGTAACCGACCTGCGCGAAAGCGGAAAGTTTCGGCATACGGCGGACGGTCAGCAGGGATTTACTGATGTCGATTTTTTCTTTTTGCAAGTCGAAGAGCCGGATTTCAGGTCTGGCTTCCGGTGAGACCGTTGTTTGGACTTCGATTTCCGGGATCGCGATTGGAGTGGTCGCTGACAAAGGAAGATTGATATATTCGGAAAGAACGGCAAAGGCAGATTCCCTGCCAAGCGACAATTCAAGTACCTGTTGTTCGAGTTTGGCAATTTCGGCGCGCAAAGCGTCGGCATTCATTGGCAACAAAACGCCGTTTCGGACGCCGGATTCGACGCTCGCCAACCGGGATTTTACTTCATCACACACAAGCCGCAGAAGTTTTTCGTTCTCCTGCAAAAGAAGCGCGGT
The DNA here is from genome assembly GCA_028719225.1 of Fidelibacterota bacterium. GTDB lineage: Bacteria > Fidelibacterota > UBA2242 > UBA2242 > UBA2242 > 0-14-0-20-45-22. The sequence continues at coordinate 20,167 of JAQUKI010000010.1, forward strand.
CATATAAACCTGATTCACACGCTCTTTTAATTGGTATAGGCTGACTTCGATGTTTTGGCGGTCGACATTGAGAGTTGCTTGCTCCAACCTTTTTTGCTTACGTGTTGCGCCACCGTCATAAAGCGTGTTTGAAATATCCAACGTCAACTTGTAAGCGTCCTTCTCGATTTCCGGGATCGTGACATTTGGGATCGGAATGTCGATCGACGTAACGTCCGACTGATAAGAGGTCTGACCCGTGAACGAAAATTGCGGATACCAGTTGGAAGTCAGGTTGTGCATTTTTAGTTCGGAAGCCGACTCTAAAAGTTCCGATTGACGGGAAAGCGGATAATTTTCACGCGCCTTCTGCAGGCAAAAATCCAGTGTTAGTGTATCCGGTGTCTGCGCCGACAAAATACCGGTCAAAATGACCGTACAGAGAAATGCTTGTTTCTTCATTTTTTCGTTAATGCGTTAAGGATGAATTTAGTTACTTCTGTTTTTCGGCTTTGGATAAATTCGTCAAAGCGGTTGTCATCGTTTCCGAAAAGAATAGGCTGGATAATTGGTCTGCCAATGAATGGAAAAATGCAGAGACCGATCATATTGATCATCAACTGTTGCGCAGAAATCTCAACGTAACCGGCAGATTTTATTTCCTGCGACAAAGCCGAGAGTAAACCGCCGGCTGTTTGCCCGGTGAACGGCATAAGATCTTTAATGCGCCCGGGATTCCGGTTCAGTTCATGCAAAACGAAGGCTGGGATGTGCGGATTTTCCAGAATGATGTCGATATAAGAATCGATGAAAAGTCTAATTTTTTGAGAAAGTTCGATCGGCGAACTCATGATCTCAAAGATCCGTGGAGAAAATGTATTAAACGATTCGCGGAAAACAGCTTCAAATAATTGGTCTTTGCTCCGGTAGTAATAATGAAGTAGCGCTTTATTGATACCCGCAGTATCGGCGATTTCCTGCATCCGTGCGCCGTCGAAGCCCTTTTCGATGAATATGTTGCGGGCGGCATCGAGGATGAGTTTTTCAGTATTTTTTTCGTTCCCACTCATAATTTTCTCCTTTTAACCCTTCGGTTTATCCTTTCGGTTTAACCACGTGGTTAATTTATAACTACGGATAAACATTCTGCAAGGAATTATTTCACTCTGCCTTCTTTAAAACATTCAACTTATACAAAATAGTGAATGGATAAAGAAAGTCTTTTATATTTTGAAAATCCGAATGTATCTTCATTGTAGATTATTTCAGGAGGTTGACATGCTAACAGTGATTCAAAAATGGGGAAACAGTCTGGCGCTACGTCTTCCGAAATCCTTCACAAAAGAGGTGAAAGTGGAAGCCGGAAGTCAGGTCGATTTGACTTTGGATGGTGAAAAATTAATCATCACGCCAATTAAAGAAGAAAAGGAATATAAGTTAGATTCCTTTCTATCGGAAATCACGCCCTCCAGTGTCCATGAAGAAGTGGACTTTGGTGAATCGGTCGGAAAGGAATGGTTGGAATGACGACTGCCTATGTGCCTGATAGAGGCGACATCGTTTGGTTAGATTTTTCACCGCAGACCGGACATGAACAGGCAGGCAAAAGACCGGCTATTGTCATTTCGCCGATGGCATACAATATAAAAGTCGGTTTGGCGTTGTTCATGCCAATAACTAATCAGGAAAAAGGATACGTTTTTGAAATCAAACTGCCGGACGATTTGCCGATTTCCGGGGTGATTCTCACCGATCAGATGAAAAGTCTGGACTGGAAAAGCCGAAATGCCCGACGCATTGGTGCCGTATCGACGGCCTGTTATACGGAAATTATTCGAAAGTTTTCCGTTCTGATTGCTTAAAGAATCCGCGAAGCGCTACATTCCTTTTTTCAGCGCCTGTTCGATCGCTTCGAGAATAACCAAACTGCTCGCAGTCGCCCCGGAAACAGTATCGACTTTCAGCGATTGTTTTTCGACGACAAGCGACGGGATCACCTCTGCTTTTTTCCCGCGTCCGTTCTCGTGTTTAACCAGATCGACACTTTCAATGCGATGATCTTTGACTTTCACCAATACGCTTACTTTGACGAGGATTGCATCATAATCGCCGGTATATTCGCCATCTTTGACTTGTGATAGGTCGATGTTTTCGATTTCGATGGAGGCGATCCGTTGGCGATACTCGTCCATTTTCTTACAGTCGGTCAGACTGAGCATCATAACCGCAAGAATGATAAGTATCGGTCGATCGAAATGATATTTTTTCATGGTTTTCCTTCTAAAATTAGAGAGACTTATTGATCGTTTCCGCAAACCGAGCGATTGCGTCTTGGTTGATTTTGTGAATATCCTGATCGGTTTTGGTGATCTTTTTCATGATAAAACGCGACAGCAGATTCAGGCCCGAAAAAATGACTTCACCCCCAAAAAAACCTTTGGCAAAAGCATGATCACGCAAGTCCTGCGGGAAAGAAGTGGTGAAATATTTATCTCGTTCGGATTCTTCTTCTGCCATACAGCAAATGAACAACCCGACGCGTTTTTTCATCAATATCTCGCAGTTCCGGTTGATAAATTTACGAACGACGCTTTGAATTTTTCCTGCGAGAATCGATCCGCCGATGATGATCGTATCATAATCCTCCGGATTCGCCGGAAAACCTTTTTTCAGATTGACGACTTCTTTTGGGGCGGTTACTTTTTCCGCCAATAAATTTGCGCACCTTTCCGTCGTGCCGTTGCCTGATGCAAAGACGATCAATGTTTTCATAGTCTCTCCATTTACCTGTTTTGTATAACACGAATATTCATGTGAAAAGATATTGGTTTCAGAGAAATTCAGCAAGAAAATTGACCTGATAACAATCCTCTCCCGGACAACCAATTAGAATAATTATCATCCTATGACGGTTATTTCTGAACAATAGTAATTCTACTGCGGAGAAAATATGTTTGTCAATTACCTAAAAATCGCCATTAGAAATCTGAAGAAATACAAACAATATTCGATCATTAATGTTCTTGGTTTGACGATCGGGATCACTGCTTGCGTCATGATTCTGCTGTATGTGAATTTCCAGCGAAGCTTTGACCGGTATCATGAGAACGCTGACCGGATCTACCGCATCGAGACAAAAGCTTCTTTTGGCGGAATGGCATTTAACGGACCGGTTACATGTGCGCCGATGGCGGAAACGCTTCAGCGTGAATTTCCGGAGGTTGTCAAAGCGACACGTGTCTTTCGGACCGGTTATCCTGTTCTTCGTTATGCCGATAAAGCATTCAGTGAGGAGAGATGGTTTGCTGCGGATTCGACTTTTTTCGAGATGTTCTCAATCCCATTTATTGACGGTGATCCGAAGACAGCGCTGACCAAACCGAATAACGTCGTTATCACGGAAAGCATGGCAAAAAAATATTTCGGAAACGAACCGGCAGTTGGCAAAGTATTGAACTCCGACAAACAAACCGATTATATGGTGACCGGTGTGGTGAAAGATATTCCGGCGAATTCTCATTTCCATTTCGATTTTCTCTGTTCAATAAATTCTTATCAATTCATTCTTCAGGACCAATTTTGGCTGAGCAATAATTACTTTACATACATTCTCTTAAAAGAAAATGCGTCGGCGAAAGCGTTGGAAGAAAAACTTCCATCGTTAATTCCCAAATATATTGGGCCGCAAATTTTACAGACTGTCGGCAGACCGCTGGAACAAGTGATGATCAACGGTAATTTTTGGGGATATTATTTAACTCCGCTCACCGATATTCATCTTCATGCAAATTCACAGTATGAACTGGAGCCGGGCGGAAATGCGTCTTATGTTGCGATTTTTGTGTTGATTGCCATTTTCATTCTCGTTATCGCGTGTATCAATTTCATGAATTTAGCGACGGCAAGATCGGCGACTCGCGCCAAAGAGGTCGGTATCCGGAAAACACTCGGTTCGGGTCGGTCACAGTTAATCCGGCAGTTTTTGGCCGAGTCCATATTCCTCAGCCTTCTTTCAGTAATTCTGGCGATGATTCTCGTCAAACTTCTCCTGCCGGCATTCAACAATATGGTCGGTACGCAGATCGAAATACATTATTTCAATAATTTTATTATTTTTCCCTTGCTGATCGCGTTGGGATTGGCAGTCGGCTTTCTGGCAGGAATCTATCCGGCATTTTTTCTGGCGGCATTCGATCCGGTTGTGGTTCTAAAAGGCAATTTGAAGTTGAAAAGCAAACATTCGTGGCTGAGAAGCACGCTGGTTGTGTTCCAGTTTGTAATTTCGATTGTGCTGTTTTCCGGCGCATTGATCATTTTCAACCAGCTCAAATATATCCAGAATAAAAATCTTGGTTTCAATAAGGAACAGGTGATTGTTGTAGAAAAAACGGACGACATCGGCGCGCAGGTGATTCCTTTCAAGGAACAGCTTCTGCGAAATCCGGACATCCTGAGTGTATCGAATTCCAATACGATTCCCGGAAGAAATTTCAGTAACAATGCCCATCGTCGTGAAGGAGCAACACCCGATGAAACCGTCGCCATTAATGGGATTCACAGCGATACCGAATTTGCTGAAACCTACCAGATGACACTGGTTGCGGGACGTTATTTTTCTAAAGACCGGCCAGCGGATTCCGGAGCCGTTGTCCTGAATGAAGCAGCCGTCAAAGCCTTTGGGATCGAAGAACCGGTTATCGGAAAAGGAATCATGGAATACGGACCACCGGAGCGCGGCGACATTCGTCATGAAATCATCGGTGTCGTGAAGGATTTTCATTATCAATCGCTTCATTATGAAATTCGTCCGCTGGCAATCGAACTTTTCCAACTCGGGCAATTGGGGCGTTGTGTTTCCGTGCGTGTCAAACCGGAAAATATCAGAGAAACCATCGCGTATATGGAGAAAACTTGGAAAGAGTTTGCGAGCGATCAGGCGTTTGAATATGTCTTTTTCGATGAAGATTTCGCACGGCTTTATCGTTCCGAACAGGACACGCGCAAAATTGTTACGATCTTTTCCGGGCTGGCGATTTTCATTGCCTGTCTGGGGCTTTTCGGACTCGCGTCGTTTACTATCGTTCAGCGAACAAAAGAGATTGGTATCCGGAAAGCACTCGGCGCATCTGTCAGAAGCATTTTTCTGATGCTTTCGCTGGATACACTAAAATTGGTATTGATCGCCATGCTGGTTTCGTTTCCGATTTCATGGCTTATCATGAGTAAATGGCTTCAGAATTTTTCTTATCGGATTTCGTATGATTTTGGCGCGTTCTTGCTTGCTGGATTTGCGGCATTCATTATCGCCATTGGGACCGTCAGCCATCAGGCGATTCGCGCCGCGACGTCCAATCCCGTCGATGCATTGAAGTATGAATGATATAACCGTTAGGTTTTTATTATGCGGTTTTTATGGATAGATCTTTCATCTGCCGATGGTACATTCCCCATGTCACAAAGAAGAAAATCACATCTGTAATCGGAAACGAAGCCCAAATTCCAGCCATCTTAAATAATGGTGGAAGGATCAGCAGTAATGGGATGAGACAAATTTGCCGGAATACGGAAAGGTAGAGAGCCTGCTTCGCCTTACCAATCGCCTGAAACAACGTACCGCCGGTGATGATAAAACCGAGCAGCGGAAGCGACGATACGAAAATGCGCATTGCCGGAATACCGCGTTCGATCAATTGTTGGTCGGTCGTAAAAAGGCTAAAAAGTGTTTTTGGGAACAGAAACAGCACCAGAAAACCCAGAATGGAGATGCCGGTCGCGGCTTTATTCCCCAGATGAACCGCCCGTCGGGCTTTATCATAACGCTTCGCGCCGAAATTATAACCGACGATCGGCTGAACGCCCATGGAAACACCAAGAATCGGCATCATCACAAAGGCCACCAATCGGTTGATGATTCCGAAAATTGCGATGGACACATCGCCACCGTAATATTTCAAAGAGTGATTCGCGACGACGGCAATAAAGCTCGAAGAGACCGTTCTGAAAAATGAAGAGGAACCGACGGCGATGATTTCCCGCATGATTTTCCAGTCAATCTTAAAATCCTCCCAGGATATTTTCAGAGTGCTTTTACCCGCCCAAAAATAATAAATGAGATAAACGACGGTTACGGCCTGAGAAAGAACCGTTGCCCATGCGGCGCCTTTGATTCCCCAACCGAACCAGAAAATGAAAATCGGATCGAGTATCGTATTTAGAATAGCCGAGATTAGCATTGTCGACATTGCGACTTTGGCTTTACCTTCGGCGCGGAGACTTCCGTTCGTTGCCATCGCAAAAGAAAAAAGCATCGATCCGAAAAGAATGATGCTTGCGTAATCTTTGGCATATGGAAGGATCGAATCCGTCGCTCCGAACAATTTCAGGAGTTCGTCGATAAAAACGTTGCCTAACGTCGCGAAAATCACGCCGATTACAATAACTCCGGTCAGGAGATTTCCAAAAGCCCGGTTGGCGCGCGGCAGGTTTCCTTCGCCAAGACTCCGCGAAATGAGCGACGCACCACCGATCCCCAACATTTGCGCGACTGCGCTCAAAACCATCTGGATGGGGAAAACGATGGCTATTCCCGCGATTCCCAGCATTCCAACACCACGCCCGACAAAGATCGAATCCACAACATTATACAGCGACTGTACGACCATTCCGATCATCGCCGGAAAGGATAATTCCACCAACAATTTTCCGATGTGG
>JAQUKI010000011.1 GCA_028719225.1 Fidelibacterota bacterium
CTAATTGCTCGGGAGTCAAGCCGATACCGGTGTCCCGTACTGAAAATTGGATCGTTACCCTATTGTCGTTTTCTTCGACCAGCGCCGCGTGGATGTTGATTTCGCCGGCATCTGTAAATTTGACGGCGTTATTGGTTAAATTGGCCAGAATTTGATGCAGGCGCAAGGGATCGCCGATCAAATACCGCGGGACATTTTTCTCGATTACAAAGATGGTTTCGAGATTCTTCTGATTCGCTTTGAAGGTCACAATATTGGCGGTATCCTGAAAGACTTTCTCAAGGTTAAATTCTACCTCTTCCAATCTCATTTTGCGAGCTTCGATTTTCGAGAAATCCAGAATGTCATTGATAATTTCCAATAAATTCTGGGCGGAAGATATGATCTTGCTGACATAATCGAACTGTTTGGCATCCAATTCCGTTTGCAAAGCGAGATGACTCAAACCGATTATAGCGTTCATCGGAGTACGAATTTCATGGCTCATGTTCGCCAGAAAATCGCTCTTGGCGCGGGCGGCGTCCAGAGCCTGCTCCTTCGCTAAAACCAGTTCTTTTTCCATCGCTTTAAGCTTCGTAATATCGACAAAGGCCTCCAGAAGGATTTCTTCACCTTCGATTATGATCGGGACAGCGCTTTTCAGGATGGGTATCTTTTCTTCATTTTTATTCTGAATCATCGCTTCCTGTTTATCGACTATCTGCTGCAGATCAAAGATCGGGCAAACATCATCTTCCATCAGACAAAAAATTTGAGAGCAGAAATTTCCGACAATTTGTGTCGTCGAATCATATCCAAGTAAATCCAGTGCCGCCAGATTGACATCCCGAATGGTTCGATCATGATTGACAAGTATGACGGGAAACGGCATGGATTCGATGATGATGCGCATCGATTCTCTGGACTGTTCCAGCGTCATCGCGATCTTCTTGCGTTCATCAATTTCTTTCACCAGATCTGCGGTTCGTTCGGCGACACGTTTTTCAAGTTCGACATTCAAATTCTTAATTTTTTCTTCAACCAGTTTATGCTCTGTAACATCCGTTACCACGGCAACACGGGCGTCTTTTCCTTCAAAATTCAAATCGTTGGAATTGGTAATGATCGATATGACAGCGCCATCTTTTTTAAGATGATGCCAATCACCGATATTTCTGAAACTACCATGCAGACCAGTCGCAACTTGTATTAATTTTTTCCTTTCATTTTCCGGATATAGATCATCTAGGCGTTTACGGAGAATTTCTTCCAACGAATAACCATAATGCAAAAGGAAAGCTTCGTTGACTGCCAGAATTTTATATGTTTTTCGTTGATATATCAGGATCGGCGCCGGATTCGATTCGAAAAGGTGCCGATACCGGGATTCACTTTCGAGCAAGGCATTTTCAATCTTTTTCTGTTCGGAAATGTTCTGAACGGCGCCATGGATTCCAACCAATCTGTTCTCATTGGAATCCCAGATCGGGTGGGCATAAACTCGTACCCACACGGTCACGCCGGCTTTCGTAATGAATCGCAATTCTGACTGAATCGGTTGATTAGTTTTGAGACTTTCCATATCGTAATCATCGATTGCGAGATCGTCCGGGTGCAATGTCGCCCGCCAGCCGCCGATACTAATAAACTCCTGAATAGTATATCCGGTCATGGCTTCAAAGGCTCCGCCAATCCATTCAAGAAATACTTTCCCGTCTTTATCCACTCTGGATGTAAATACATAATCCGAGACTGCCGATGAAATCAGACGATAACGCGATTCACTGTCTTTAAGTAATTCCTCAAACCGCACTCGTTCGGTGATATCGGCTACAATTCCCTGGTAATGCGTAATATTTCCAGATGAATCTCTGACGATGAATGACCAATCGTCCACCCACTTTATATCGCCGGTCTTGGAAATTATCCGATAAGGCTTATGATTAAATTCCTGTGCGTCGGCTCGTTGACTATTCACCGCGACTTCGTTGGCGACTCTTTCCAAATCCTCAGGATAAATACATTTTATATATGATATTTCACCACGTAGAAATTCTTCACTTGCATAACCGAAAAGGTTTTTCACACTTTCTGAAACATATTCAACCGGCCAGCCCGGTTTGTTCTGCCATGTAAATGCAACGACTGGACTGCGGTCAATGATATTGGTCGCTTCCCTGAGTTTATCCGCAACTTTTTTTTGCTCCGCCTGCCATTTCTGGATTTGTTCCAACATCTCGTTAAATCCGTCATACAGCGTGCCGACCTCGTCTTCTGTCGGTTTTAAAAGGCGAATGGAATAATCGTGTTTGGTCGAGATTTCTTTGGTCGTTTCGACTAAAGAGAGGATCGGGCGGGAAACGGTTTTTTGCGTCCGGACAGAGAGTACTAATGCCAGAGCAATTCCCAGTACCAATACGATCAGTCCCAATCCAAGACTCTTTAATATTGTAGATATCAGACTGTGCATTTTATATCGAATCAGAATAAAACCGACCGTTGCATCGTCCTGAATCAACGGCGCTGAGTAGAGTAGAAAACGGATACCTGCTTTACGTATACCGGGCTCAGAAAACGGAAAATTAAATTCTTGAAATCCATCCCGTGAGAACGAAGCGAACAAATTTTTCTGTGAATCAAAAATACATGCATTAATAATCTCGTACTCGAGGTTAAGAGAAGATAAAATTTCAGTTGCCGCATCGGAATCCAGAAAGTTCAGCGCCGGAATGCAATTTGTTCCGACGATATTCGCCGTTGATTTGAGATTTTGACCGACTTCGTTACGATATTCAATTTGGTCGGTGATCACCTGAAAGACTATAAACATTCCGATGATCGCAACCGCAGTCAATAATTGAATAAATATGAGTTTTCTCTTGAGAGAAAGTTTTTGAAATATTTCCCATAGTTCGAATCTAATTTTCATCCCTATTCCGTCCTGTTGGATAAAAGGTTTGCCGGATAATGTGGCTCTTCATCACTCGATAATCCGAGCTAATTTTTGAAGTTGGGAGCTGGCTTTCAAACCGACGCTTTCCAGTTTTGCAGTGTTCATCTCGAATTTGACCTTGCCGCCTTCCGAGAAAAAATTGGTCATGATGCCGCGTTTACAAAATCCCGGCGTGTCGCCGACTGTCAGAGTCGACCGGTCAGTAAGTTTGGATAAGATTTGTACAATCCGATCTCCTTCGGATTCAGAAATGAATAAAATGTGGCAAAAACTCATTGTTTGTATATCATCGTAATTGCGGAATACAATTGGTTTATTACCAACCATTTTTTTCTCCGCCATTTGTTGGAAAGGTACAACAATTTTACTGTCTCCGATCAATCCGATCCTGAAAACATTAAAATTATCCATGTGCGGCCAGGTAATATATTTAGTGAAATTATAAATGAAAGCCGCTTTCATGTTATCAATATCCGCTTCGGTCATAACAGGCGAGTTGGCGCGTGCCGGAAACATAAAAATGAATATGAACACAACAACGCTAATTAAAAATTTATTCTGTCTCATTTGCTTGATTGGTTTCCATCTTATAATCATGCAGATACATTCCATTTTAGATTTGATAACCGAGCTTAATTAAAAACGCGCGCTGAGCCTGGCGATAACGTTCCGGCGGCCGGTTGGAAGTATGATAATAACGCGCATCCAGCAGATTGTTGACCGCCATTTGAATATCCACTTTCGGAGTTGGCTTATAACTGATAACACCATTCAACACGAAATAAGCATCGACATAATCACTGTCGGTTGTTGTAATGTGAACCGGATTTTTCCGGCGACCGAGATAATTACCGCGCAGATGAAGTTTCAAGTTCTGCAACATAGAATAGCCTACACCCGTGTTGAAACCATGTTGCGCGATCTCAGGAACGATTTTGCCGTCGGAATATTTTGAATCGTTAAATGTGTAATTAATGAAGAATTGCATCTTCCCCCGGCTGTATTCGAGATTCGCTTCCAAACCGTTTGTATTCATTTTATCTGCGTTTATCCATTGGGTAGCTGAGTCATTTTTAGTTAAAATATTGTTGATCTGGTTTATGTACACCGATAAATCAATTCTGAGATATTTGGTTGGAGTAAGAATATTCGCAAATTCAATGGCCTTCATGAATTCGGGTTCCAGATCCGGATTTCCATCTTCCCAGTTATAATCCCATGGTTTCGGAGCGCGAAAGGCCTCCGTGTATAACAATTTTACCGTATGGATTTTCCGATTGTAAACCACACCTAATCGTGGCGTGAAAACGGTTCCATAATAGGAACTGTGATCCAAACGAGAGCCGGCTGTTATTTCATAAAAATTGAAAAATTTGTATTGGATCTGTGTGTAAAAACTGGCCAGCGTATTGTTATCAAAATCGGGTGCTCCCGGTTTAGCCGGTTCTTTTTCCGGATCGCCGCTATACGTTGCTGAAAATCCATCGGCAAGATTTTCAGTCTCAACAACAATTCCGGTTACCAAATTAACTGATTTATTAATCTCATAATCGAACTGTTCCTCAAGACCAATCTGTGAGTTCGGACGGTACCACCCAACTTGGCCAATCTCGTGTGCTGAATCTGCCCTGATATAGGCAATTGTGTTATCCAGAACCGTCGCATTTCGATAATATAATTGTGACTTTAACGACCAGTCGTTTCCTTTATCGTAAAGATTACTTAAATATGCATCGATAAAACGAATGTGATAATTCGTACCGGTATCCAAATAATCGGTACCGACCGATTTATCTTGCGTCGTCATGGAAGACTGCCTGTCCTGCAGAGTACAACCGATTTTGGTATTTTTATAATTGATTTTTGAATCTATCCCAAAGTCTTTCTCGAAATTCTCCATATTTTCAGACCAGTTCCAATCGCCATTTTCACCTCCCAAATCTGCTTTATCGGTCTGCTTGTAATGAGCCGCTATTGTCGCGGTCATTTGGGAATTTTCAGGATTTATTCTATATGAACCATCGATGAAGAATGTCCCGAAAGATCCCGCTGTAATATTCGCGTCGGCTTTTGGTTGATCGTCGGCGTCTTTAGTAATGATATTGATAATTCCGGAAATCGCATTCGTTCCGTACAAAGCGGACGACGGCCCGTAAACCACTTCAATCTGTTTGACATTCTGAAGATTGTACAGGTAACCGCCATAGAAACCGCCGGAATTTAATTCGTTAACCTGTATTCCATCGATTAGTACCAAAATCAGATTATTTTGACTTGGCGCGCCGCGTTGAAATGAGTAAGTGTTAAAACCCTGAATATTTCGGATTTGAAAACCGGGCAAATCCTGCAGGACATCTTCCAGGCTGTTATATCCGCGATCTTTTATTTGATTAGCCGTGATGATCCGGACAGTCGCCGGCACTTTTTCGATCAGCTGATCTGTTTTGGTAGCAGTCGTGACCTTGATGTTCATCAATTCAGTAAGGTCTAATTCCAACCATTCGTCGAAATCAGATTCCTGAGCAAATGTCACACTAAGAAGAAATAACAAAACAGAAAATCCGGTCATTTTTATTCTATTCATAACAGTATCCTCACGTGGTTGACTTGCAACATTACCCCCAACCTTAATTCTGTTTCGTGCTGTAAAATAACTTCTTCTGGAAAATTACTGAGTAAATGTATGAATGTCAATGAGGATGAATTTATCAATCACCATTCATTGAATAGTTGGCTAATCAGAGTGTGAGATATTTGGGGGTTGATTAAACTGTCAAATACAGGTTTTTATCACGGATATAATCCAATACTTTAGAAGGGATTGACTCCTCAACTGTCTGCCCATTCCGAATACGCTTCCTGAGTTCATTCGAGGAAATGTCCAACAGCGGCGTCTTCGCGAATCGAACCTGGGATAAAATCTCCGGTGAAACGGAATCGGTATCGAAGCCCGGCCTACAGGCGACAATGACATTCGCCAGATTGAGAATGTTTTCCGGTTCGTGCCAAGTAGTAAATTCCGTCAGGCTATCGCCACCAATAAGCAAAAACGTTTCTGATTTGGTGATTTTCCATTTCGCCTGAATTTCCCTCAGCGTATCGACGGTAAATGAAACGCCCTGACGTTTGATTTCAATGTCGGAAATTTTAAAATGCGGGGAACCGGCGATTGCCAATTTCAACATCGCCAGCCGATGCTCCGATGCCGAGCAGGTTTGATGTGTTTTATGTGGCGGAATGAATGCGGGAACGAATAAAATATGATCGAAAGCGAATTCCTTTTGCACTGCGTCGGCGATTCGGAGATGGCCGTTATGCGGCGGATCGAATGTGCCTCCGAATACGCAAAGATTCATGAGTGTTTTTTCTTTCCCTCTTTAGCGATCTTCTTCAATTCTTTCTCGTACAGAATCTTGAGATATTGAGATCGCGAATGTTCGGATTCGGTCTTGATCCTGGCTTCGATTTCCGGCAGTAATTTTTGGTACTCATCGAATTGTCTCAACTTGATATAGCAACGTGCTTTTTCGATATTCGCCTCCGTCACCCAATCGGAATCGTAATAATCTTCCAGCATTTTGTCAAGATAAAGGAGGGCGGAATCCCAAATCTGCAATTTCCGGTAGAGGCGTCCGCTCTCGAATAGTTTTTGGGCGAGGCGGTTGCGGATTTCCAGAATCTTCGCTTCGGCATCTTTTTGATATTTGGAATTCGGGAAAGCATCGATGAAATCCTGAAAGTTCTGAAGCGCTTTTAGTGAATTGTCCTGTTCAAGTTGATAACGTGGAGCCAGTTTAAAATATGACAGAGCGATTTTGTAGTAACCGTCTTCCACCAACGGTGAATAGGAATAGCGTTCGACCAGCTGCTGATACTCGGCAATAGCCAATAGATATTCCTTTTTATTAAAATTGCACTCACCGAGATAATATTGAGCGTCGTCGGAAAGATCGCCGCCGGGACTGTTGAGAACGACCATGCTGTAGTTTTCGATCGCTTTATCCCATTTTTTCTTTTCAAAAGCGGTTTGTGCCCGTTCATAATACGAACCGAAATCGGATGGAATCGTTTCTTTACTGGAAGAGCAACCGAATAAAAATCCCAAAATTGCCAGAATGAAAATCCGGTTGAAATGCCTTACAAATTTATCTGTCATATTTTCTCAATTTCCTTTTTATCGACAATTATTAAAATATCCAGCCACTCGAGTCGTTAAAAATTCACCATTAGCACAAAACCGCGAATGGGTTGCCGGTATGTAACGTCGGCCATGAATCCCATGTTCCAGCTGACGTCATTTTTTCCTTCGGAATGGTAATGTTTCGCGGCAATCTGCGCATGAAAGGCGCTAAACAGGTGATTGAACATGATCGCCGTTGCAAAATTAGTCGCCATTTTCAATGCCTGATTTGAGTCATAACGCTGATTCAAATATTTTTCACGTTTGGCGCTGTTTTCCAATTCATCCTTCCGGGTTGTATCGATGAGCGAAATGTCATAATCCGACCAGCCATTTGCGAACTGGTCGTATTTTCCGATATTTTCATAGTAATCGCGATTTTTAATCGCCGTCAACTCGCCGGTTTGAGCGCGGTAAATGTAGTCCGGAAGTTTGATCGAAAGACTGTCATCGACGATATACTCACGATCGTTGTAATAAACCCAGATATTATGCGAACCGCTCAATTTGAAATATTCCTGCTCCAATTCGGAACCGGATTGACAGTTTAAAAACCAATCGTAGAGATCCCAATTGGTGTCGGCAAACTTTTTATATTTCTTTTCAATGTCTTTCCCTGTGCTTTGCCGGTTGAAATACATCGTCCAGCAGAAAGTTTCAACGGCGAAAAATCCCGCGGCACGCCATTTGGCACCGGCATAGTATTCACCCGCGCCCGGGACTACCGCAGAGAGGAGGAACGCTAATCCGGGCGATTTTTCATAATTAAAGACAAACGAATCTGTCTCCGTCTGGGCAAATTTTAAATTAGACAAAAGCGCGGCACTTCCCGAAGACGGAACCGCAGAAGGCCGTTGCCAGATTCCTTGTCCTATTGCCAGAGCGGGAATCAGAATTCCCAGTAAAATCACGGCTGTCAATGCTTTATTTTTCATATCTCCTCCATCAAAGTCCAAAAAGGATGGTTAAATACGATCTCCATTCTTTTCCGTAAGTGTGCGTTTTATTTTGCCGGTCGGTCAGTTGAAATTCGTCCAATCCATAGACAAAATTCAGATCGATCGCTGTTGGATAATTGTAAAAAGAGAATCCGCTGAATTCCAGTTCGACACCAACGTCTTTTTTAAAATCACCGACAATGTTCTTCACGACGCCGGCCGGATTCTTTGAAAACACGTCCCAGCCCATAGCGGGATAACCGCCCACCTGATTCCAGGCATTTCCGGCCTCGACAAAAGTTCCGATGAACGCGTTTTGCATATTGAACGATAACAATTGAATATCCTGTTCGAGAAAAATCGGCATGCGCCACGTATAATGTACACTGAAAAGATTTCTTCCTTCAATACTATAATAAGGATAGCCACGAAGTCCCGGCATTCCGCCGGCAAATAAATTGAAGAATGAATCGAGTTGCGGCATCGAAATCCACCCGAAGCGCCACTTCAGATTCCCAACGAGCGACGGTAATAGCGGATAACGATGATGCCAGACGCCTTCCTGTTCCACCTTCCAGTAATAATTGTTCCGAAAAATCTCTCTCAGAGTTCCGAAATCCTCATAAACGCCAAAACCGATCATGAATTTGTCGTAGTTTCTGGAGATTACCGTCGTGATATCTACGCCGTTATTCGGATTCGTATCTTCGTTGACATTTGGCAGGACGTTTTTGAGATGCCAGTTCAACCGGAAATCGATGCCGTGGTAATAGTCGTAAGTAAAACCGTTGGAATAGGCGCCGGCCGCTTCGATTTTTTCGTCGGTTGACGTCCGGTATTTCTGTATGTCCATATCCAATCGAATATGATTGATCCCACCCATCGGCAAAGACATTCCGAAAATAGCTTCCGTCAGGTAAAATGTATAATCCAGTGTGATCGGCCAGCTGTTCCACGTCGTTTTATTGTCGAGAATACTTTGACTCATGTTGTAAAATTCAAAAAAGAAAGTCGGTTTCCACTGATGATATTCCAGCAAAAGAAACAGATCACGGTCTTTGATACGATTGATCGAGGCGCCGCCAAAAATGTTAAACCGGTTGAGAATCTCCGATGAATAAAAGTAAAAACCCGGTTTGATCGTTCCGTAATCGATCATCACTCGCGGCGAAACGAATATCTTGGAAAACCGATCCGAATATTTGGTTGGTTCGGCCAGCGATAACGACGAAATCGGCATGTTTCCGGGAATCAGATTTGCGTAATCTGAATAAACCGCTTTTGCCGGATCAATCGCCGCCGGTTGTCGAACGATCGCGATTTTAAACGCGGAATCGTCAAGCAACGAGTAGGCGAGTTCACCGTTCATATTGACAGATGGCATAAAAGCGCCGCCGGATACATTGGTAAGCAATTCTGTTTGCCCGGACGCCACTGATCTCCGGTAAACATTAAAAATTCCCGTCTGATCCGACGAAAAATAAATCCATTGTCCGTCCGGACTGAAGCAAGGATTTCGCGTGTCATAAGATTCGGTATCGAAAGAAACGAGCGAACCGGTCGCAACATCGATAATTGAAATATCCCGCCCATGCGCGGTAACAAAATCGAAGGCCAGCGATTTACCGTCGGGCGACCAACTTGCGGAGAAAATCTCTTCACCGTTGTTGAAATTTGTCAACTCGCGCGTCTCGTTGGTTTGGACGTTCAGTAAAATCAGGTTTGACGTTCCGTCTTTGCCGGTGACATAAACCAATTGATTGCCATCGGGAGAAACCGCAGGATTATAAGCGCGGGCGAACTTCGTGACCTGTTTTTCTTTACGTTTTTCCAGATTGTAAGAATAGACGTCATAAAAAACCGAGCCATAGCGCTTGGGTTTACTTTTTTTGGAATAATAAACTATTTTTCCGTCAGGTGAGAGTGCAATTTTCGACCGGACTTTCTCTTGAATGAGTTTGGATTCTTTCGTTCGCAGGTCATATAAATAGAGCGATGTCTGTGAGTAATAATCCATTCCCTTGTTTGATAAATAAAAAAGAAGAGAATCGCCTGAATATTCGGGATAAAACTGTACCATTCCGTCAGAAACCAGAACTTCTCCGGGGACTTCATTTTGCACGATGACGCCCATGCGATTTATATATTTTTTATTAAGATCGTCAACCCAATCGCGATGGATCTGCTCGGCAGAAACGCCGGTCGCTTTTTTGATCGCCGAAGCAGGTGAAAAATTAACGGGCGAATTTAGATATTCCGCGATTTTCGGAAGTGTCTGCTCGCCGAAACGTTCGGTTAGGTATCGCGCAAATGCGTAGCCTTGATTATAGACCGATTCGTTGCCGATACCGCGCTTCCCGAAAGAACCCATCCGATCGAACGACAGAATCTTGTTATGAATGACACGATCGCGAAGAAGCATATCCCGGTGAGAATCCCAGAGATCGTTGGTCGTTCCCGGAAACATAAACTGGGCCATGCCTTCGGCAAGCCACAACGGGATGACCGTTCCGGGAATTGCATAAGAAGCAATGATATTGGGATAACCGTGAACGACATCGTCACGTTTTTCATTTTCATAAGAGAGAACCTGAAAATAAGACGCCGGTATATTCCGCGAATATTTCATCGACTTTTGAATGGAAACGATGTGTGTAAACTCATGGGTAATCACATCGCGCAACCAATCGTGATTTCCACGAAACGGAAAATCCAGCGGCGTCGCCCAAATTTCGATCTTATTGTCGTAGTAATATGCCGCGCCGTTGGAATTATCGTCCACATCTTTGATGATCAAATCCGTTTTATCGTCCGGCTCGTAATCATAAAATTGCGTGACCGATTCATAAACGGTTTCGGCGATCTCGGCCGTCCGACGGACAGTCCAATCGGTTCCGTCGTGAAAATGAACCCGGAAATGCGCCGTCTCGAACGACTGCCATTTCAGTTCGGAATGGTTGTAAGTGGATTCAAACTGCGCGAAAGCGAGATTCGTTAAAAAGAAAATCGTCAGGAAACTAAAAATCCAGATTGTTGGGAAATGAGGATGAAAACGCCAATCTTTCCGCACTATTTCACTACCAAAATTTTAATGATGACGCTTTCAGTCTTGCTGCCCGATTTCGCCTTGACGACCGCAAGATAAACACCACTGCCGACGCCTGAGACGTTCCACGAAATCTCGCCCGGATCGCCGACGACCGGATTGTTTTCCGTGAGCGTCGTGATATAATCGCCGGCAAGATCGTAGATTTTGACCGTCAGATTCGCGCTATGATTCAGAAAATATCGGATTGCCGTCGTCGTTCCTCTGACCGGATTCGGCCAATTGAATGTCTTCTTGCGATTCAGGAGCGATTCGTCCGAAATCGTCGTTTGCGTGGATTTGACCGGATAAAAATAGTTGCGGCTCGAATTTCCACCTTTCGTCGTCCAGGCATTTTCCGAAAGCGGTTGCGAACTTAAGAGGGTTCCGATGATACGATCGTCATCGCCTACCATTATTTCCAACAATCCATCATCAGAACTCAGCAGAGTTGTCGATTCAGCCCCGTTTTGATCCGGAACGGTAATCGGAAATCCGGAAATGAGGTCGCCGTGATAATTGAACGCGAGAATTCCCACTCCTTCCACCCGAACGAGAATATCCAAGACGCCGTCACCATCGACGTCCGATGTATATAAACCAGTATCAAAAACCGATTCGGTTTGATAGAGGTGCGGAACTTCGATCGGAAAATTGGCTTCCACAACTAACTCATCAGTCAGAGCGATGATCTGTTCACCATTCATCCCGACGATCTCAACCTGCTGGTCGCCGTCAATGTCAGACAATGCTAAGAATGGATAAAATGTCGGGAACGTCCGAACCACGCGGGAATCGGTCGCAGCATCCAGAACTTCGATGATTCCGTTCGAACAACTGAGAACTAAATCCGGCACATCGCCACTATTTAAATATCCAGTGACAATCTCATAGTAACCTTCTGTCGGGAAACTCGGAATTTCAACCAATAATGTCGCATTTAGCGGAGAATCGGTGACACGATATATCTTACCGGATCGTGTTAGTCCAAAAGTATTTTCAGAAGTACCAACCAGTTTTAAAGTTGCCTCCGTTTCGAGAATCGTAACGCTGTCCGTGTCTGTTTCCGGTGTTATTTTTATCAGGAAAGATCGGTCCGTTGCTGAATCCACACAACTGATTAGAAGGTTTTCTCCCCATGCGCATTGACTATTAATAACGTCGGCTTCTGCTATGAATCGATTAAATATAGGATAAATTCCTCCGGAGGCATCGACGCTCCAGCAAGTGATTTCATTTGGGCTAATTGACGCAAAAATAAGGTTTGTGTCTCCGATTTCGGATAAAATCGGTTCCATTTGCCGAAGTCCATCAATCACTGGAAATGAATTGATCAGATTTCCGGAACTATTCCAAAGATAAATACTGTCGAGGATCGTGACGAATTCCTGCTGAGAATCGGTTATATCCAAATCAATGGAGATCGGTGGAGAAAGACTAATTTGCCACGGATAATACCAATCGCCGGAAATGTCGAAATATGTGCTCGTCCGGTTGATCTGAAACGAAATGACGCTATCGGCTTTTCCGATGTGATCGATTTTAATACCCGTTCGTGCGAAGTCGTTGGTTTTAGCGGCTGGATTTGTGTCATCGGTAAATCCGACACTTTTGATCGCATCGGCAGTGTAATCCTGATTCAAATCCCAGAAACCTTCATTTCCCGCAAACCATGGATCGAAATACCAGCCGATATCAACATTCGCGCCAATCAATTGCGACTCATAGCCGAGATCTTGTGCGCCGTCGCCTTCTTCGAGATCGACGCCACGATGTTCGCGATCGTAGTTAATTTTATTTTGCGCCAGAAACTGGTCTATAACCGATTGATCGATATGCCAGATAAGAAGTCCGCTGCCGGGCAAACCGACATCATATTTCGGGACGGAAAGCAAAACGCCGCGCAGTGAGAAAACGGCATTGATCGAATCACGGATAAGCGGAAGAAGCGACGGCCATTCATCCTCGCCGTTATCAGCATAAATCTTGTATTGAATGCTGTCCAACGAGACGCCGGGACGAACATATGCATTTCGATTTTCGACGAGAAAATATTCATTGTCGTTCACCGGGACTTTCCAGAGCGTCGAGTCGGCGCCGGATTCGGCATATGATAGTTTTACATCGTTTTCCGATTTGGCAATAACCGGTTGCGTCCAACCCATGAACTCACGTTCCCATGCAGACGGAAACGACGGAATGAGTCCGTTCAAATTCGCCGAACCCTGATCCATCAGCCCAAATTTTCCAACTCCGGTTTCGCCGGTTTCCGTATTGTAAAGGCCCGGAAGTCCAAGATAAAAACCCATCATGAAAGCGAATGTCCCGTTCAATCCGATCTGATAATCGCACGGCGTCGTGTAACTCCCAAAAACATCCTTCCAGTTGGGAAAAAGAAGATGATTCTGAGTTTCGGGTAAAATGATACCACCGCTAACAGTGTGTGCTCCGTTATCGACGAGCAGTTGCGTCGTTCCAGGAGTTTCGGATTCAAGGTAAGCGGCCAGATCCGACTGATTCATGTAAGCGGAAGGAATGTCGTTCGGAGTCGGATCTAAGAACAGATCGAAATCCTGTCCGACACCTGCGTGGAATAAAACGACAACATCGTAATCGGAAAAATTGACATCCACATCTGCCAGACGAACGGCCTCGACGAAGAGTTGCGCCAGCCGCAGATCGATGCTGTCTTTCTCGAGGAACGGATTGTAATAATCCATCGGATGAGAAACGAGATACGTCACTGTGTCGATCGTCGGATAAACATCCGAATTGACAAAGTCGATGGCGACATTTCCATTCGATGCGTGAGAGTAATAGTTCGATACCGCTTCGATGTGGTCCTTAAAATAGGCGATTGTATGCGGCGGCGGATCGACGACCATATCGGTGCACGGTGGACTTGCGGAAGCAAGAAACTGCCCGTTGCCGGTCGTCGCATCGTTATCATCCCGCTGGAAAGAAACTCTCAGCGCGCAAATCCTCAGATCGTTTGAAAATGAGGATTTTACTATCTCCGGAGAATGTGTTTTTAATTTCGGTGTTATCGCCGGATTTGATTGCGCAAAAACCGGCAAGGTCAACAGCAGAAATGTTAATATTAGGCGTGTTTGTTTCATCAGGTAACTTCTTGAATAACTGGGTACTAAAACGATGAATCCGGCACGCTTAAAATTTCATGTTCAGAGAGAACAGCATTGTGTTTTGACGGGCATGTCCCGCATCGCCGGCAGTGTACCCGAAATCGAATCCCATTCCGGCATATCGCAGTCCGGCGCCGAACGTCGGAACCGGATATTTGTTTTTCATCAGGATTTTTCCCTCTTTGTCATACATACAGCCGACACGAATAGCGAAGAGATTTGAATACCAGTATTCGATTCCGAAATTGTGGGTCAACTTTTCGAACTCCGCGCCAAAGGAACCGTCATTTAAATCGCCGTCTTTATCCGCTGTTCCGCCCCACTTATTTTTTCCGCCGCCAACGTCTTCACCGATTCCGTCATTTTCGGAATCACCCACTAAAAGCCAGTCATCTATCCACGACGTAAAAATTCCTTTGTACCATTCATCAGTATATCCCACTTCGCACTGCCCGTCTTTATTATATTCGCCGGAAGCTCCAACATAGTTGCCGTTTTCGTTGTAATAACCGACACGTTCATCTCCATCCAAATCGCGGGCCGGATAAGCGGCAACAAGCAATTTATTGACATCATAAGCAATGGTGATCTTGTTGTACTCGTTTCCGAAAGTGTAACTCCATCCCATTTTAAGGTTTGTGGGCGATGGATCGGCCTGATTAACATCGATGAAGGAAATCTTGGGACCGATGTTGGTAATGCTCGCGCCGAAGGTCAGGTTTTTTAAAAGGAACTGCTTCTTTAAATAGCCGACGTCGAAGCAAAAATTTGTCGAATATCCCTTTCCTTTTTCCGCGGCGGTGCCCTGATCGGTCAGATGCTGATAGATCATTTTGATGCTGACGCCGATAGAGGAACGGCGGGTAAGCGCCGTACCATACGAACCGGTAATCGCCATCATGTAAGACGTAAAATCGCCGAGATAATTCCCGAACTCATCCATTCTTTGTTGTTCGCCGAGGTTCATGACAATAACATGTCCGCCGACCGTTCCGACGTTTGGAATAAATTGTCTGTATCCTAAAAAATCATAGTAAATATCCGATGCAAGATTCGGCAACCAGTTGGTGTGGGTCAGCGCGACTTCCCGTCCGCGAAGAAATCCCAATCCCGCCGGGTTCCAGTAACTGGCATATGCATCGTCCGCGATGGCGGCGCCCGCTTCGCCCATTCCCGCCGGTCTTGCCCCCGGGTTGATCAGCAGCCAAATCGCTCCCGCTTCGCTTGCCGCGAACGCGAAAACGTTTAGGCTAATCAAAATCCCGATGATGGCAACGCACTTTTTCATTCAGACCTCCCTTAGATACAAAAAACCGAATCACTTCGGTTAATATAAACAACGAAAAGATAAAATTGGTGATAAAATTCAATCTTTTGATCTATTTAAACTTCAACTGGCTAACAATTTTGTCGGCATTACCTCTTTGATTATCATTTCAAGTTTGCTGTCTATCAGTCAATTAGGATTTTAAAACGTTAATAATGTTCCGCTTCTTCTTCCAGCATGATCGGAATATCGTCCCGAATTTCATATTTTAGATGGCACTTCTGACAGATCAGTTTTTGATTGACCGTGTCGTATTCCAATTCGCTCAGGCACTTCGGGCAGACTAATATTTCCAACAATTCAGACGAAAGCATCTTTCACCTTTCCGGGTATGAGGGGTGGTTTTAAAGATTCAAATAACATTTCAAACGGAAGGAAAATTAATTTGTTCCGGTCCCTGCCTCAGCGTCATTCGTGGCAAGGCTTTCGATGTGGTTCACAAATTCGTCCAGCCCTTTGAATTTTTTATAAACGGACGCAAAACGAATATAAGCGACTTCGTCAAGGTCTTTTAAATTTTTCATTACCAGTCCGCCGATTCGGCTCGAAGAAATCTCGCCGCCTGCCAGTTCTTCGATCTCTTTTTCAATGTCCATGACGACGGTTTCGATCTTTGTCGTTGGAATCGAGCGTTTATTACAGGCAATTTTGATACTATTCAGCAGTTTTGCCCGCGAATATTCTTCCCGTCTGCCGTCGTTTTTGATGACGGTTAGCGGATATTCCATCACATATTCATAGGTTGTAAACCGGTGGCCGCAATCGAGACATTCCCGCCGACGGCGTATTGCATTATTTTTTTGTGCTGTCCGGGAATCGACAACCTTTGATTCGGGCGAAGAGCAAAACGGACATTTCATGCATTCACCTCTGCTTTAATTTCCGGATAAAGCGGGAAACGTGCGCAGAACTGCCGGACTTCGGCGCGTACGGTTTGTCGTGTTTGAACGTTTTCGGAATCGGACAAAACGCGGTCGATAAGCGTTGCGATGATTTTCATCTCCGGCTCTTTCATTCCACGAGTTGTCATCGCCGCCGTCCCGATACGAATTCCGCTCGTGATAAACGGGCTTTGCGTATCGAACGGGACCATATTTTTGTTGGTCGTGATGCCGGATTCTTCCAAAACTTGTTCCGCCACTTTTCCGGTAATTCCTTTGTTCGTCAGGTCAATCAGCATCAGATGATTGTCCGTTCCTCCTGAAATCAACCGAAAGTCGCGTCTCATCAGTTCCTCGGCCAGTGTTGCGGCATTGAGAATGATCTGGTGTGCATATTCGCAAAATGACGGTTGGAGCGCTTCTCCGAAGGCAACGGCTTTCGCCGCGATGATGTGCATCAGCGGTCCGCCCTGAATACCGGGCATGACATTCGAATCGATAATTTCAGACATCATTTTTTTTCGGCCGGATTTTCCCGCGACGATTCCAAACGGATTTTCAAAATCTTTTCCCATCATGATCAAACCGCTTCGGGGACCGCGCAAGGTTTTATGAGTCGTGGAAGTAATCACATGGCAAAACGGCATCGGGCTTGGATGATAACCGGCAGCGATCAATCCGGCGGGATGTGCAATATCGGCCATGAGAAACGCGCCGACGCTGTCTGCGATCTCACGGAATTTCGAAAAATCCAAAATGCGCGGATATGCCGAACCTCCGGCAATGATCATTTTCGGTTTATGCTCTTTTGCCAGCGCCGCCATCTGATCGAAGTCGATTCTTCCCGTATCCTTTTTCACTCCGTACGAAACGATATGAAACAATTTGCCGGAAAAATTGACGGGACTTCCATGCGTCAGATGCCCGCCGTGAGCGAGATCCATCCCCAGAACCGTGTCGCCCGTCTTCAAAAGTGAAAAGTAAACTGCCATGTTTGCCTGCGAACCGGAATGCGGTTGAACGTTGGCATATTCGGCAGAAAAAAGTTTTTTCACGCGTTCGCGGGCCAGGTTTTCGGCTTGATCGACCGCGGAGCAACCACCGTAGTACCGTTTTCCCGGATAACCTTCGGCGTATTTATTGGTCATGACACATCCGGCGGCTTCCAGCACTGCCGGGCTGACGAAATTTTCGGAGGCAATCAGTTCAAGCGTCCAGCGTTCTCTTTCAAGTTCGTCCGAAATAGCGGACAGCACCTCCGGGTCTTGTTGGCGCAAAAATGGAAAATCCATTGAATTAATTCTCCAAACTCCTCATTTTTTCGACTCTCTTTTCGTGTCTGCCGCCTTCAAAATTTGTTTCAATCCAAACTCGAAATATTTGTTTTGCTACCTCAGGTTCTGTAAAACTAGCGCCGAGACAAAGCACATTGGCGTTATTGTGCAGGCGGCTCAACCGCGCAATCTCTGGCGAGTAACCTAATGCCGCGCGAATCCCGTGTATTTTATTTGCGGAAATGCACATTCCGACGCCGGTTTTGCAGATCAGAACACCGAAGTCCGCGATTCGTTGGGTGACATCCCGTGCGACTATTTGCGCATAATCCGGATAATCTACCGAATCCTTTCCACTGGTTCCACGATCTATCGTCTCGTGTCCGAGGCTTTTGACAAATTCAATGAGCGTATCTTTCAGTGCGACGCCACCATGATCGGCGCCAAACGAAATCTTCATTAATTTTTCTTTACATTAACCTGAATAAAGTTATAGCAGGCAGATTTCGGACAGAAGTTTTTCCGTTCCACACCTTTTTCGTCAAAACGGTTCATGAACCAATCTTCCTGGGACGGAATTAGATATTCTTTCATATGGTCGAGCAGGTTTTTTACGCTGACATCGCCCATTTCCACCACTTTCAAATAATCATCGTATGCGAGTTTATAAACCAACCGGTCTTCAAAATTGAGCTGTTTTGAACTGCAATTGAATTCGGCAACCGCGTAATAATAATCGCCACGAACCTTGTACGCAATGCTTGAACCGCCGACTTCCACCGCCTTTTGCGCCCAGGGATACGCATTGATGAAATCGCCTTGCGATGTGTAGGCGCGGACAATTTTTCCGATGATCGTCAGATCTCTGGGTGCGATATTTTTACCAATGTATGTAAAGGTTTTTACGGCGTCATCGATTTTATTCATTGTCATATACAGATCGCCAAGATTTTCATACGATTCGCGGTTCATATTGTCTAACAGCGTAACCTGTTTGTAAACTTCGATCGCTTTTTCAAAGTCGCGATTATCGGTTAAAACTTTCGCGTATTGCAGCCCGTAACGAAGGTTGGTCGGATTTTTCTTCCACTGTTCTTCTTGAACATCGGTGATGTCTTTGCCGAGTTTTTCGTAAGCTATCAACCGGTCGTTTACAGCCTGTTCGTCGTTAGGATTGATTGTCAGAATACCGTCGACCGCCCACAGAACATCGTTATAACGTTCTTTTGCAAAGTACAGTTTTATAATGGAACGATACAGATCAATATCTTCCGGTTTGAGCGTAATCATCTTTTCGTATTCACGAATTTCCTGATCCAGTTTGTTTTGAAGATGATAGATATATGCAATGTTTTTGTGAAGGAACATATCGTTCGGTAAGTATTGTTCGCCATCGAGGAAAACAAACAACGCGCTGTCGTAATAGGCTGAATTGTCTTTAGCTAATTGCTGATATGCACGACCATAATATGTAAAAATATCCTGAGCGTATTCTTCCTTGCATCCGTACTCAACCATTTTCTTATAATTTTCAATGGCACCTTTCCAGTTCTGATTTTGATAATAACTATATGCAAAACTTAGATGGAGGTCGCATTTACTGTGGTCTGCAACCGGCGCGGCTGGAGCTGCCGGTGAGGCGGCTTTAGATTTTTGAGTCTCGCTCGTATCCGTCGTCGGAGGCACGCAACTGACAAGCGCGACACAACAGACAAGAACGACTATTATTACCATTCCCCTAAAAGTACAATTCAATTTCATCCGAAAACCCCTTACATTAATGTCTTGAAAATCTCTGAAACCACATCTCGCCCGTCGTAATGCCGATGTGAAAATCCAATACTTTTTCAATACCGATTTCTTGATTTAAAAAACCATCACGATGACTATAAACTACCGTAAAATCTAAGCGATTTTGATTTCGATTGAAAGGAAATCCTACTCCGAGACTTACACCCGTCTCTTGGACAGGATCCAAGCGATAAATGGATTCCGTACGATAAAAAATTCCGCCACGAAACGCCATCATTTTCCATATATTTTTCATCTCATACGGCTCGCTTTGTTTTTCAATACCAAGCCCAATATAAATCGGATCTTTGGCGTCTATCGAATCGAACAAGCAAAATTTCTGGAAGATCGTACTCGAAACCTTTCCCATTTGAATGTCGAAATTGAGGCTGGTATTTTTGAGCACCTTTTGGTTTATCGCCAACCGTAACGATGATGGATACTTCAGCGATTGCGTCGTACCGGTACTATCATCGCCATAATAATAGTTGAAGTTTTGCGTGTATTCAAAACCGAGTGGGTGTTCATAAACGCCGGCTATATTTAAACCGATTTTCGGAAAATTCCAGAGAAATCCGACGCCAAGTTGCGAACCGCTGATCGAAGTTTCTTTCTTGAAAAAAGAATCCCATTCATCGTCAACTCCAAAATCGGTGTCCGTTTTGACAAGGTAACTCCCAAACAGCAAATCTAATTTCATGCCAAGTGATAAATTCTGATTAATCCTATAACCACTGCCTATATAAAAGGAAGAGATACCGCCGACAGATTTGACAACCGACTGGTAATCGACCATCGTTCCGGCATATTCTGTCGAATCGGTGAATGAAACTTGTCCGATGGAGCGTGTCCTAGGCGACATTCCCAACGCAAAACCCATGCGTTTTCCAATCGGCATTTTAAAAGCAAAGCCTTGAAAGCGTGTTAAACTGTTTACAGAGGAGTTCTGCTGAACGGCCAAGTTGGAAGAATAGATTTGTCCCTGAAGCGAAGTTGTGAAAAAATTCGTCCACAAAGCCGGATTGATGGTATTCACCGAAATGGAATCGACCATCGCGGCGCCAGTTCCCGCCATTCCAAGATTTCGCACCGTCGCGGAAGGCGATTCGATCCCGAATCCGTATGCCGAATAATTGGAATTTTGTGCAAATAATGAAGCGGAAAAAACGAGCATGATTAAAAGTGCATTTTTCATCTATATTAATATTCTTTCATGGTTAGTATTTCCAGGTACGGACGAAAAGCGGGATCGGAAGTTTTTGGCCCATACATTGTTAATGTCGATATTCCCAAATTGGAAGTGGACGGCCAAAGAACAACACCAAAATTGTCACTGTACTGACTTGTATAGTTCTGAATCGTACTGCCGATTAAAAACACGACGGATGTATCGCCGGATTCGATCGCGGCATACGTTTCGTACGAACTGGTGCTGGGCGTATAATCCGGATCGTTCCAATCCTGTGTCGAATCCAGCATGCTCAGATACAGGTAAAATATTTCACCGTAGTTTCGTGTCAGAGTCGTGTCGATTTTGACATGTAGTTTGGCGCTTGCGATGACACGGTTCGGATCGGTTATGGAATCTTCAACCGAGAATTTCAGGAATGAGCGCGAAGCTCTGCCTGCACTGATGATCAGTTTTTCCTCATCCAGATTCGTATCCGCGAATTTAATCACCGAAACGTCTTCAGCCGGATAAACATAGCCCGACAGCGTATCTTCATCGTCAACATATCGTACGATAATGACCGGATAATAACTGGCGTCCGTGGAATAAATCGACTGAATTGTTCGCACGGCATCATCTGCCTGCCGAATGACCAATCCGTAATTTTCATAAGGATTTTCTTCCCAGTACGTCAATAAAGCCGTGTCGAGAGGAACATAAAATGTATCGTAGTTTGAATAGGCGAATCGACCATATTCGGTTCTGGTATAATCGTCCAGACTGAAATCGGTAAAATCCGTGCTGTCTTCGGTCCATTCGGTGAGACCCGATGCTGTCAATGATTCCACGACCAATTCCGTACCGGCGACGCTGTTCGAATCGTATGGCAATTCGGTTGCAGTGATAAGTCTTAACCTAACATCGATCAAATTTTCGAAAGTATCCGGAATCGTACTAAACGTCTCAAAGCGGAGCAGCGCAAAAGCAGTCGCGTCGTCATTTTTTCCAATCAATAATCTGCCGGCGGAACCGATTTGTGCAGTCACTACCTGAGTAGTGTCCGACATTGATTCGGATTCGAGTCGGAATTCTGTGAAGGACACCGGAACTTCATCAACGGGTAACGTGGGCATTTTTTCATCACAAGTATTTAGAAAAAAAGGCACGAAAAGAAATGAAAAGACGAAAACCCGCTGAGTCGTATGAAAGAGAGATTTGAATTTATCCATGTCGAATTATTGTTTCCCGTTATAAACGCTCGATAGCTTTAATGATTTCATCCGCAATATTCTGCCACTCTTCGGGCGATCCGCCTTTCAGGTTGCAGGTTGTAACTTTTTTCTTATTTTGAGTAAATAAATCTTTAAACACAGGATCATCCTGATATTTCTTGATAAGGTTTTCTTCACCATTTGAGATCATAACATGATCGCAATACGGAAAAGCTGCCGCGACACAATCCAGTTTCCCATCCTGAATGGATGCCGAATCGGTTACGTTTAATCCGATTTCTGCATATTCGGACACGGAAAATACGGATGCCGGATTTTTCGAATGGAGAATTTGCAGAATCTTAACGCCGTCGAAATATTCTTTATTCAACAGACCGGAATGGATTAGAAGCGGGATCAGGCTCATTTGCCAATCGTTCAGGATAATGACCTCCGGTTTCCACCGTAGATAATTCAGGGTGATGAGCGCGGAAGCGGCAAAATATCCGTTTCGGATAGAATTAAAAGTCTCGATTTGATCGTCTTCCTGTTGGTATAGCGCATTAGGCTGGACAGAGGAATAGAACGATTCATGTTCAAGAAAATAGACCTGAACTTTGGTATTCGGAATGAAAGCCGACTTGACAGACGCTTTAATCTCGACGTTTCGGTATTTTAAATCCATTTCGCGAAGACGGATCACTTCCCGAAGGATATAACGGCGTTCGCTGATAAAATGATATTTGGGCATCATCAATCGGAAATCAAATTTCCGTTCATTGAAAACGATCGGGATTTCTTTTGAAAAATTTGCCAGCGAATAGTTCTCTGCAAACGGGATGATTTCGGAAGTTAAAAAATAGATTCTCTTAATCATGTTCTCACTTTATGTATTGTTTGGCACTGGGCACAAATTCACTCTGCGGAAAACGTTCAATGAGCAGTTTAAACTGTTCATTCGCTTTCGCCGGATTTCCTAGTGCCATGTAGCAAAGTCCCATTTTGAATTGTGCGTCATCATCCTTATTGCTGTTTGAAAAAGAAAGAACTTTCTCAAATTCAACGATGGCTCTCTGAGATTGTTTCAGAGAATAATAGCATTCGCCGATCCAGTACTGAGCGTTGTCAGCCAATTCGTTGGTTTTGTCTTCATTCACGAGCTGACGGAAGATGTCAATGGCTTCGAGATGTTGACTTTTTTGATGTAATGTCAGCGCTTTCAGGTAGCGTTCTTTGTACGAATCGCCAGCCGCCAGACTCGCGGCTTCGTCACCCCCGAAATCACTGACCGTCCGGAATTCACCAACGCTCGCGCTCAAACTGACAATCCGATTCTCGAGGGAAATCAGTTGATCCAGAAGTTGTGCGTTCACGCTATCGGCATAAACTGCACGATCTTCCAAAACACCATTGATCCGGCGGATATTCTCCAAACTTGCATTAAACGATTTCACGATCTCCTGCAACTGTGAAACGGATTGTTTAAGCATTTGAATATCTTCGCGTGATGCGGTTTGAACACTGTCTATTTTCGTTATCTTTTTAGACAAATTGTTCACGACTTTCGCCGTCGAATTGACCCGTTCATCGAGTTTCGCTATCTCCTCTTCAGCCGATTGTGTTTCCTTTACTTCGGATTTAGATTTTTTTTTCAATTGCGGGGATGCGTCCAGATCGCGAATTGCCACAATGCAGAAGGCTGCAATGAAAAAACATAAAATGATTCGATTGTCACGAATCACTTTTTTCATAATCTTATCCAAACATACAGCATAAGGTGTCATAAATTAAGATTTTCCGATGGAAATTCAAACCAATTTTTATAGTCTGTGACGTTCGATTGGTTTTTCTGTACTGACGTTCAAAACCATCCCGATCGCCGCATAACAGGTAAGGATGAACGAACCTCCGTAACTCAGAAAAGGAAGAGGAATTCCGGTCACCGGCATAAAACCGACAGTCATCGCAATATTCACGGCAATATGAAAGAAAAACATGCTACTTACACCGATGATGATGAGCGATCCAAATCGGTCTTTAAGCCGGAAGGCTGAATTGATGAAGACGATAATCAGGAGCAAAAACAAGATCAGAACGATGACCGTTCCGATAAGTCCATACTCTTCGCCGACAACCGAAAAGATAAAATCATTATGTTGTTCCGGTAGAAATTTCAAATGTGTTTGGGTTCCTCTGCCCGGCCCTTTACCGAACAGTCCGCCACTTCCGATGGCGATTTGCGACTGCAGAACCTGATAGCCCGCCCCCTGTGGATCGGCTTCGATATTAAACATTGTTAAAATCCGATTTTGCTGATATGGTTTCAAATGATTCCAGAGTATCGGCGTCGTGAAACCAAGCGATAGATTAATAATAAATAGAATTATCGAGAACCAGAGCTTTTCACCGGAAATGTAAAACACAATTATTAACAGGATGACCCATATGAAAAAAGTGTAAAAATTGAACGCGGTAACGACGCTAATGATTGGAGCGAGAAGAATGAAAATGTGAAATATCCGGGCGCCGGCCCAGATCAACATAGGAAAAATGACCGCAAAATAAACCAACGATGTTCCGAGATCCGGTTGCGACAGAACGATCATCATCGGCACTAACCCGAACACAAGTGGCGGCACCAGCGATTTGAATTGTGTGATCGGCAGATCGGTGCGACATAAATATTTGGCGATAGAAAGAATGACGAGAAGTTTCATAAATTCCGATGGTTGAAAACGCAAGGCACCCATACCGATCCAACGATAGGCGCCGGAAGTGGCTCTCCCGAGAAAAAAAGGCAGGATTACAAGAGTAACGCCAATACAATATATAATATAGGCAGAGTCAAAGAACAGTTTACCTTGCAAAAAGAAAACCAATGTCATTAGCAGAACACCGCAAAACATCCAGATCAATTGCCGGCCGATTACTTTTTGGAAAAAAGGAAGATCGATGTGCATGGAAGCGCTGAACAGGACGGTCAAACCTATCAAACTCAACAAACCGACAATAATCATCAATATCCGGTTATTATCCGAAAGTGTTTTTGTAAAATCGTTTGCAAGACTGAACTTACGGGTTTCCATGACGAGCTGCCAGCATCTGTTGTGTTGAAGGATTATAGTAATAGTTATAAATCTTTCCGGCAATCTGAGCGGCAATTCCGCCACCCGATCCACCGTTCTCGATCATCACGACGATAGCGAGTGGCGCTCCCTGTTCGGGTTTGCTCCAGCCGATGAACCATGCATGATCGTCTCCATGCGGATTTTGCGCAGTACCGGTTTTCCCGAAGATTTTCACGTTTTTCACTTTTGCCGCACGTCCTGTTCCGGACTCAACCACGTCGAACATGGCATTTTCGATAAATTCCCACATTTCAGGTGAGTAACTTGTTATCGTATCGCTCGGAACCGTAAAATACGAAACTTGCGAGTCGCCATCATGAAGGTATTTCATTCCGAGATGCGGCTGAACGATTTTCCCGCGCGTAGCAAGTCCACCGGCAAATCGGACCATCTGGATAGGCGTCACTAACAAATCGCCCTGGCCGATAACCAGATTCAGTTTTGTACCTTCAGTCCAGCCGATTCCATAATATTTCTTATCGAGAAATTTCGCGTCGGGTAGTGTGCCGGCGGATTCGCCGTAAAGATCGATGTTTGTCTTGGTTCCAAACTTAAAATTGGAAGCGTTTTTCGACCATACATCAATATCGATTTTCCGGATCAGGTTATAGAAATAGACATTGCAGGAATGCACGATCGCGTCATGCATGTTCATCCTGCCGTGACCTTCTTTTTTCCAGCATTTATAAACGCGACGTCCCATCCGGTAACTACCATTACAATAGATCGACCATTCCGGATCGACTGCCTGATTCTCCAACGCCGAAAGAACCGCAACGATTTTGAAAGTCGAACCGGGCGGGTAAGTACCCTGTGTGACGCGATCATATAAAGGGCGATTCGGATTCATGACCAAATCCCGCCATACTTCCGGTTTGACTGTTCCGGCAAAAAGTCCCGGTGCGTAATCCGGTTTACTGACATATG
>JAQUKI010000012.1 GCA_028719225.1 Fidelibacterota bacterium
TTTTACCGGAAGCCATTTCGGATACGACGAATGCCGACGGTTACTTTTTCTTTCCGGGACTTCCAGCCGGCGAATATACTTCAACGATTCATGCAAACGGATTTTGGGGCGGTTCTGGAAATGTCATTGTTGAAGATGGCAAATCTACTTTTCATCTTTACTCTCTTCAAAGGATCGCCAACGGTATTTTGCAGGATTTCGTGCTGGTTCTCGATCCGGCGTTTGGCGGGAAAGATAAAGGCGCCATCGCATCGAACGGTCTCATAGGTTCCGACCTAAATTTGCGTTTGGCGGAAAAGGTCGGATCCGTTTTTACAAAAGCAGGCGCGGAAGTTTATTTCGTGCGACAAAAAGATGAAACACTAAGTCCTGATAAACGCGTGGAAATCAGCAACCGATTCCCCGAAGGCGGATATTATTTGCGATTGAATTTCGGACAGTGGAATAACGGCGCCTCTGGTTTTAGTGGCGGATTTTACTCGGGAAGTGAATCCGGCAGACGAATATTAACGATAGCGGATTCGCTTATTAACGGAACGTCAGTACAATTACCGGGGAAAATATCAGTTTCTAATGCGGTTGAGATTCAAAAGACAAATCGTGCGGCGATCAGTATGGATTTGAACTGGCTCGGCAATTCCGAAAAGGAGAAGACCATCGCCGATGAAGGCGAGTTGAATCGAATCTCTATAGCGATTTTGACAACATTTTTAAAAGAGATTGGCAAAGACCGCCTGCCTAAGAATTTTATCGATTTGAGAGTGACTGCTAACGATACAATTCTTAATAACCTTTGGGTTACTTTGGGAAAAGGTTATTCGCTCACGACTAACGAACAGGGTACGTGCCGGTTTGAGTTTTTATCGCCCGGTGAGTATGAAGTGCACCTGTATCATCCGAAATTCGGAACACAAACCTATTCAGTCGTTTGTCGCGGAGAAACGAAGATCGATATCGATCTTGCCGGGTGCAAATCAACCGTTCGTCAATAAACTAACGGGCGGTATTTTTCGAGAGATCTCGTTTAGCTCGGTCGATGCGGTCTAATTTGAGAGCATCGATAATCGAAACGATGACGAAAGCAGCAAGAAAAAGGCTTGCCATCAATCCGCCCGCAATATCGATAACCGTCCATGGATTCTGATTTAGTACGAAAACGACCGGATTCCAGAATATCAAAATAGTGTTAACGATTACAACAAGAATGCGAACTTCTGTCGGTCCGAGTTTGGCGTAACTTAGACGGAAAATTCCTTCGGAATAGGCGCCGACATGAGCGTAAATATTCAGCATCAAATATCCAATCGCGAGGAAGAGTCCGACATCCAGCCGCATCAGTGGTGAAAAACCAAAAGCCATTAAAATAATGACTGTCGAAAAAGCGTCACAAATATGATCGACAAAATAGCCGTACTGCTCGCGCTCTTCATGACGGACGCGCGCCAATGTTCCATCGAGGCTGTCTGCCCACCAGTGAAGTAAAAATCCGAAATTGGCGAGCATTAGCCACCATGATGAATACCAAGTCAGGATATAACCCAGACTGATGACGATCGCTGCGATAATTCCGAGAATCGTCAGATGGTCGGAGGAGACCCAGCGGGGAAGAGCGGCAGCCATTTTCGGGAGATTCCGTTTCTCCCACGGACCGGTAAGTGTATCGATGATACGTTTGGCTTTTTGTTGATTTTCCATTGTATTTTCTTTCTAAGGATTGTCCGAATTGAGTTTCGGTTTTTTAAATATGATTAGTTCGTTGATGAATATTTTGAAAAAAGGGCCGGCGATCATGCCGAGAATATCGGCCAGCAGATAATGAATATGTAAAAAATGATTCAGTGTCCAGAGAAGTCCCAGGTTGAAGATAAAATCGACTCCGGCGGTTATCAGGTTGTATTTCCACAACCGGCGAAAATAATCCAGTGGTGTGTGCTCAACCCGGTCTTTCCATGTGCGAAGATAGTACCAAGTGAAATTATGAAGAATTGCCACTTCGATTGCACAACCCCCGGCTATTGGGACGGAAATATTAAATTTTCCGTGTAGAAGCCAGAGTGTTCCAAGATTAACGAGGGTTCCAATCCAGGCAACGATCTGAAATCGAATAATACTTTTTAACTTCATTTAACTCGTCTCATTAGGAATTTTTTTAGACGATTTTAAAATGTTTATACGAATCGCGGATCAATAAGATTCCATGCGGTATCTATTTCACCTGAATGCGACATCCAGAGCCATCATCAAAGCAAAACCGATCATCGCGCCCATCGTCGAAATGTCGGTGTTCTTTTCCAATTGTGATTCTGGAATGAGTTCTTCAATAACGACAAAGATCATCGCTCCAGCAGCAAATGACAGGGCGTAAGGAAGGATCGGCTGAATATAAATTACTGCGGCGGCGCCGATTACTGCCGCGAACGGTTCGACCAAACCGGAAAGTTGACCGTACCAAAAGCATTTCAATCGTGACATACCTTCTCGCCGTAGAGGAATTGAAACCGCGGCGCCTTCAGGAAAATTCTGAATGCCGATACCAAGCGCCAGTGCGATGGCACCAGCCATCGTTGCCGACGGAATATTCGCCGATAATGCGCCAAAAGCGACACCGACGGCAAGTCCTTCCGGGATGTTATGAAGTGTAATGGCGAGAACAAGTAAAACGCTTCTCTGCCATTTAGTGTGAACACCTTCAGCCTCGTTCATCGGGAATCCGGCGTGCAGATGCGGAAGAATTATATCGGCGATTCTCAGGAACAAACCGCCCAAAAGGAATCCGACGACTGCGGGAATCCATTTGCTGTGACCTGTTGCGGCGGACATTTCGATGGCAGGAGCGAGTAACGACCAGAAACTGGCGGCGATCATTACACCGGCGGCAAAACCGAGCATTCCATCAAGAATTTTTCGGTGAATGGTTTTGAATAGAAAAACGATGGCTGCGCCGAGCGCCGTCATCAAATAGGTAAAAGTTGTCGCCAACAGCGCCTGTATGATGTGAGATTGGTTTGTGAACGAAGATCCGATCATTGAATTTTCCTTTTAGATTGATCGATCTAAAATGGACGTTTTCTCTGTTTTAGGCAGAGATTCAAAGACTAATTGGTATGAGTGGTCGATCATCCGGTAAACGATTTCATCCGGAATATCATCGTTCGGATCGACCGTATTCCAGTGCGCCTTGTTCATATGATAGCCGGGTTTGACGGCATTGAATTGCGTCCGCCACTCTTCGTTGAGAAACGGGTCGCCTTTTAAATTGATACTGAGATCTTTGGCGTCCAGCGGAATGAGCGCGAACATTTTCGAGCCGATTTTTAAGACGAGCGTTTCGCTGCCGAAAGGAAAATCTTCCCGCGAACCTTTCAGGTTCCGGCAATAGGTTCTGATTTCGTCGAGAGTCATCAGTATTTCGCTCTGAATTCAAAAGGGTAGGTCAATTTTATCAACCTACCCTATAAGAAATATCAACTTTTCCGGTTCAATCTGATAACGCTTTCCTGAGCATTGAAAGGTTGACAACGTGACGTCGTTCCTCGTTGATAATTTCGTCTACGGAGGAATGTTCGCTGACCGGAATCATATTCTTGATTTCGGTATAATAAAGAACCGAGTCGAGTTCCTTATCGATTGCAAATGTGAGGGCGATTCTGGCGTCTTTGATTTTCGGAAATTCAGCCGATGAATCATTGAAGATGAGATTTTGCGTGTAAGCTTCAAGATAGGCGTAGAACTCATCCTGCAGGTTTTTCGGTTCGATGGACTTGCCGAGTTTTTGAGCCATTTTTGCGAAAGTCAGGCGATGCTGAACCTCATCGTCGGCGAGTTTGTTAAAAAGTCGGGTGACTTCCGGAGAATTCAGCCGATTGGCAGTTTCGCGATAGAACTTTTCGCCTCTTTCTTCGATCTTGACGGCGAACTCAAAGACATCTTTTACATTGAAAATTCCCATCGGTCACTCCTTATGAAAGATGTTGATGTTTTTCACGAATTTGATCTGCAAGACCGATAAGCGCCTGAAAATCTGCGTCTTTCGGATAGCCTTTCGCGATGACGGGCGGGAGAATTTCCGCCGTCAGATTTCCGATCATACCGGCTAACTGTTCAACCATTTTACCGCCCCAGCCATAACTTCCAATGATTGAAAGATAGCGGGTTTTTGGCCGAAGGAAATTCGCCAGAAAAACTGCATGAGCTACAATAGGATGCGCCCCGAGAATGACTGTCGGCGAGCCGATCACCACAGTTGCGGCATCGACCAGCGCCATCGCCAATTCCCCAATGTCCGTTTTAGATAAATTGAAAGGTTGAACAACGATGTCACGTTCAATTAGT
This sequence comes from Fidelibacterota bacterium, assembly GCA_028719225.1. Classification (GTDB taxonomy): domain Bacteria; phylum Fidelibacterota; class UBA2242; order UBA2242; family UBA2242; genus 0-14-0-20-45-22. Next base: position 4,333 of record JAQUKI010000012.1, read on the forward strand.
TTATCGATGAAAAAATGCACCATCGTCTCCGTGCTTCCGTGCATTGAAATATACGGAATAATGACTTCGTTCTTGACCCGGTCGGAAGTCCAGTCTTCATAAGCCGAGATAATGAAATTCGGATTGTGGTGAACCGGACCGTGACTGGGTGCGATCATTTTTACGTTAAGAGATTTGACTTTTTCGAGATCCTGACGCACGATCGAACGGAACGGCATCATGATTTCTGCGAAATATCGTTTGGCAGACGAATAGACTTTCGCCTGATCGGTAGAGAATATTTCGCTTGTCGCCAAATGCGAGCCGAAGAAATCGCACGAGAACAGAATTCCGTCTTCGATGAGGAAAGAAGACATCGTCTCCGGCCAATGTACCCATGGCGTGAAAATGAATTGGAGCGTCTTATTACCGAGTGAAAGTGTTTCGCGGTCTTTTATGACGATAAACTTTTCGTTCGGGATCAGCAGATGTTCGGATAGAAACGTCTTACACTTTGGGTTTGTAACAACTTTTGCCATCGGATATTTTTTCAGAACCGCAGGAATCGCTCCCGAATGATCTTGCTCAGCGTGATGTGAAATGATGTAATCGATTCGCGGCAGATTCAGTTTTTCCAGATTCGAAAACAAAACCTGTTCTTTGGCTGGATCGACGGCATCGAGTAAAACGGTCTTTTCGGAACCCTTGATGACGTAAGCGTTGTAGGTCGTACCATCAGGAAGCGGAATGAGTTCGTCAAAAAGCCGCCTGTCCCAATCATGGGCGCCGACATAGAAAATGTCCGATGTCAGTTGTTGAGACGACAATTATTCCTCCACGGGTTCGAAATCTTCTTTTTCGGCGCCGCAGAGCGGGCAAACCCAACCATCGGGAAGATCTTCAAAACTGGTTCCTCTTTTGACATCGTTGTCCGGATCGCCTTTTTTGGGATCATAAACATAGCCACAAACGGTACATACATACTTTTGCATTGCTTTCTCCTTTGCTAAAATTCAAAAATGTTCATATGAATTATAAAAATATACTATGTCAATAGACGCGGAAATTTAATAATTTTCTGCTAAAAGTTCAAAGTAGTCTTTTAAATGAGCACAAGCCGGACATTTTTCCGGAGATTTTTTCCCGACATGAATATATCCACAGTTCCGACATCTCCAGACTTTCGGTTCTTCCCGTTCGAAAACTCGTCCCTTGAGGATGTTCTCGCGAAGAGCTAAAAAGGTTTTTTCATGATGCTGTTCAGCGACTGCGATGGATTTAAAAACCTGAGCGATTTCCGTGAAGCCTTCCGCATCCGCGATTTTGGCAAAACCGGGATACATCGTCGTCTGTTCGTAATGTTCGCCATCGGCTGCGGCTTTTAAATTGTCTTTGGTTTCGCCGATCACACCAGCAGGAAATACCGCTTGAATTTCAACTTCTCCGCCATCCAGAAATTTGAACAGACGCTTTGCGTGTTCTTTTTCGTTATCAGCGGTGTCTGTGAAAATCCATGCAATTTGTTCAAATCCATCTTTTTTTGCTTTCGATGCAAAATAGGTATAGCGATTTCGTGCCTGCGACTCGCCGGCAAAAGCGGTCAGAAGGTTTTTCTCGGTTTGAGTTCCTTTCAAACTTTTCATGATAGTCTCTCCTTTTTGATCAATAGGTCAATTTTGTCGGTTAAATTGTCTTGAGTTCCGCGGAATAACCGATATTCCGAATGGCTTCGATAGCATCTGATTCACGGATTTCTCCTTCGATTTTTACGGTTTTATCCGGAACGGAAATGTCGATTATTGAAATTCCGGGAAGTTGTTTCAATCCCTGTTCGATTCTCATCTTACAGTGCATACAACTCATATTGGACACGTAAATGGTCGTTTTCATGATCGATTCCGGTTGATGGCTGGTGTTTGGTTAGGCCACTTGTTCGACTGAAATGATTTCCGGAATTTCGGCTTTCAACTTATTTTCAATGCCCATTTTGAGTGTGTACGTGCTCATCGGGCAACCGCCGCAGGCGCCGGTCAGACGCACTTTAACGATACCATCTTTCGTCACTTCAACGAGTTCAACATCGCCGCCATCAGCCTGAAGATACGGGCGGATGGAATCGATCACTTTCGTTACTTTTTCTTTCATTTTTGTATTCCTTTCAAATAGGGTTATGATTGGATGCAATCTTTACATATACCTTTAAAATAGCCGTGAATTTCCTGAATTTGATGACCGTTTATTTCCTTGGTTACACCATCTGCGAATGGACAATGAACTTCGATGTCGATGATCTTTCCGCACTTTTTACATAGAAAATGGTGGTGATTCGCTTCGCCGATTCCATACCGAACGTCTGCTCCGGTGATAGTAATGCCGTGAACCAAAGCGCTTTCAACAAAAAGACTCAGCGTATTGTAAACAGTGGTACGAGACATTGTCGGAATGACTTTTGCGATGTTTTCATAGATCGTGTCGGCGTTCGGATGATTTCCCGCAGAGATCAGAAATTCAAGAATTCGCAATCGTTGATAGGTAGGTTTAATTCCCTGCTTTTCCAATTGACTTTTAATTTGTTCCATGTTTGTAATCATTACAAATTGAAATTAATAACAAACTTGATAATTTGCAAGACTATTTTCACAGTGATAATATTTTTCGGGTAATCGAACCGGACTTCCGGATCGGAAGAAATATTCATTCTTTCTGATAGAAATATTTTGTATCTTTTTACAGTTTTTAATATTGGAGGTAATAATGAAACGTGACATTGAAAAATTATTAGGTAAGGATGCAGAATTTCTGCTAAATCACAAATGTACGACGATTGCTAAAGAAGAGTTGAATTTACCCGGCCCAGATTTCCTGGACAGAATTCATCTCAACAGCGACCGGCCGATTCCAGTTCTTCGGAATTTGGCGATGATGTACAATACCGGACGGTTGGCGAAAACTGGTTATCTGTCGATTCTTCCGGTCGATCAGGGAATCGAGCACTCAGCCGGTGCTTCATTCGCGCCAAATCCGATTTATTTCGATCCTGAAAATATCGTTCGACTGGCTATTGAAGGCGGCGCAAACGCCGTCGCTTCGACGCTGGGCGTTCTCGGGATGGTCGCACGGAAATATGCGCATAAGATTCCATTCGTTCTAAAGATCAACCACAACGAATTACTTTCTTATCCGAATACACATGATCAGACGCTTTTTGCAAGCGTTGACCAAGCTTTCGATATGGGAGCCGTTGCAATCGGTGCGACGATCTATTTCGGTTCAGAAGAAAGTCGTCGTCAGATTATGGAGATAAGTGAAGCTTTTGAACATGCGCATCAACTCGGATTGGCGACGATTCTTTGGTGCTATCTGAGAAACAACGCGTTCAAGACCGAAGCAAAAGATTATCATGTTGCGGCCGATTTGACCAGTCAGGCGAATCATCTGGGTGTTACGATAGAAGCGGACATCATCAAACAGAAACTTCCGGAAAATAACGGCGGATTCACCGCGCTGAAATTCGGAAAAACGAACAAAAAAGTTTATGAAAAACTGACCACAGATCATCCAATCGATCTGACTCGTTATCAGGTTGCCGGTTGCTATATGGGACGTGCCGGATTAATCAATTCCGGTGGCGCTTCCGGTGAGGACGATCTGGTTGAAGCCGCTAAAACAGCAGTCATTAACAAACGCGCGGGCGGTATGGGATTAATTCTTGGCCGTAAAGCATTCCAGAAGCCGATGAAAGAAGGCGTTGAGATTATGAACGTAGTTCAAGATGTTTATTTAGACGCGAAAGTTACGATCGCATAATTCTTCGGCATCTCGATGTCGGTACGAATATTAACAATAATCAAGCCCTTGAATAAAGGGCTTGATTCGTTTTTCAGACGGAGGAAAAGATGAATCAACGCGAGTCGTCATCAAATTTTATTCTGGGTGTTTTTATGATATTGCTGGGTATTTTTCTCTTTTTCATCCAGCGAAGCCGTTATGGCTGGGACGTTCTTTGGCCAATGATTCTTATCGGTGGCGGACTTCTCTTTGTCATCGGATTTCTGCAAAACACGAAAAATTATGGCTTGCTCATGCCTGCGTCCATCTTGCTGATAATCGGCGCGCTATTTCTCTATCTCGAAATGGTGAACTGGCGGAACATCGTTGAACTTTGGCCGACATTTATTCTGGCGCCGGGAATCGGATTTTTATTCATGTTCCTGTTTGCGGAAGAAGGAAATAAGTTGTATGTACCCGGATTGATCCTTATCTCGATAGCGGTCATATTTTTTGTTGGATTTTGTGTATCATTTACTTATTGGCCGATCATCCTGATCCTTCTCGGATTGTTACTCCTATTTACACCGTTTAAACGAAAAAACAGGAATAGAAACCAGTCATGAATTTTCGAGGATCAACGCTTTTTTGCCTGCTTTCGACCGTATCCAGTTGATCGCTGAAAGTACGGACGGTTTCTGAACGATCTTTTTCTCGAGCCGACGCTTTCCCGGAAAGTTCATCAACGAAATTCCGATGAGAATTGTCAGAACACCCTGCCCGGGAATGAACAACATCGCGAAACCGGTCACGAGAAAAATCACGCCGAAAATATTCTTGAGGATCAAAAGAAAATAATGTATCGTCCGATAAAATCCCGATGTATGTTTTTTCCGATGAGGTTGCCTGATGAAATAATCCGCCGGTATTCGGGTGAGAATGATCGGGATAACCAGTAAAGTGCCGAGAAAAGCGAGAATTGATAATCCACCGAGAATGCCCAGCAACATCCGGTGTGTCTGAATCCACAGTAGCCATGTATCTTGAAAAAGAAATTTCATTTTAATTGTCCGGTGTTAAAATAGCCTGATTTACAAAAAAATGCAATATTATGTTTAATAATTCGAAAGGATTAGTTGACTGAATTGGAACGGTTTCCCTCCGGACGAGTGCGGTTCGGAGGGCAAGAAATAGAGCAAAACGAGTTTGAAGACATTTGTATTCATTGTGGCGCATGTTGCGGCGCGTATGACGGCGATCCCTGTATACATCTGCATCGTGACGAGAATTGGTTATATTATTGCGATCAGTATGAAGATCGTCTTGGAATGCAACAAACGGTTTCCGGACGAGAAATGGAATGTGTTTCAATCCTACAAATGCTGGATGACGAATGGATTGGCGACCATCTTTGCGGCTATAAAAAAAATAAAAGTGGAATCAATCGAAGCTGCTAAATCACCCGTATGAATCCGTAGGGGTATTTTAAGGAACGATTTGTCATAGTCGTGACTACTGTTGCGGCTATTGTTTTTTATCGTCGTTATCTTTAATTTCTTAAGTCATTTTTGATCATTTAAAATCGAGATGTGTGACCCTAAAAAATCTATTACACGGTTTGCAAGGATTTACCAAAGTCACCTGACATACACACCGAGGAGAATGTTTTATGCCTGAAAGTAAACACATAGAAGATCGGCGAAAATCGTGGGAATCTGGTATTGTTAAAAAAGTGACGGATAAAAATCCGGAACGTAAAAAGGAGTTCATGACGGGTTCATGGATTCCGGTTGAACGTGTTCATTTACCTTCCATAACAACAGATACCGAATATTCGGAAAAACTGGGATTTCCCGGCGAATATCCGTTCACACGCGGCGTCCAACCGACGATGTATCGCGGTCGGTTCTGGACGATGCGGCAATATGCAGGATTCGGAACTGCCGAGGAATCCAACGAGCGATATAAATTTTTAATGAGTCAGGGACAAACAGGTTTATCGATTGCTTTTGATTTACCAACACAGATCGGCTACGATTCCGACGATCCTCACTCGGAAGGCGAAGTCGGAAAAGTCGGCGTAGCCATTGACACTCTCAAGGATATGGAAATCCTGTTCAACGGTATTCCGCTGGACAAAGTATCGACGTCTATGACGATCAACGCGCCGGCGGCAGTTTTGCTCGCTATGTATATTGCGGTTGCGGAAAAGCAGGGCGTTTCGAGACAAGATATCAACGGCACGATTCAAAATGACATTCTTAAAGAATACATGGCGCGCGGAACTTATATTTTCCCCCCAAAACCATCGCTGAGACTGATCACGAATATTTTCGAATATTGTGCGAAGGAAGTGCCGAAGTGGAATACGATCAGTATTTCCGGTTATCATATCCGGGAAGCCGGATCCACGGCTGTTCAGGAAGTGGCGTTCACGTTAGCCGACGGCATCGAATATGTCAAAACCGCAATTAAAGCGGGGATGGATGTCGATGCGTTCGCCGACCGCCTGTCGTTCTTTTTCAATTCCCATAATGATTTGTTGGAAGAAGTAGCGAAGTTCCGGGCGGCTCGCCGGGTTTGGGCAAGGATCATGAAGGAAAAATTCCATGCAAAGAGTCCTAAATCCATGATGCTCCGGTTCCACACACAAACTGGTGGCAGTACGCTGACCGCACAACAACCGGACAACAATATTGTCCGTGTCGCCATTCAAACACTGGCCGCAGTACTGGGTGGAACGCAAAGCCTTCATACGAATTCACGCGATGAAGCTCTCGGTTTACCGACTGAAGACGCCGTTCGGATCGCGCTCCGGACACAGCAGATTGTCGCCTACGAATCGGGTGTAACAAATAGTATCGATCCGCTCGCTGGATCGTATTTGGTCGAGGATTTGACAGATAAAATAGAATCCGAAGTCTGGAAATATATCGATAAGATCGAGGAATTCGGCGGAATGGTTCGCGCCATCGAAAACGGATTTGTTCAGAAGGAAATTCAGGATGCCGCGTACAAATATCAGCGTGAAGTCGAAAGCGGAGAACGCGTCATCATGGGCGTAAATAAATTTACGGTCAAACAGGAAACGCCGAAGGAAATTTTAACAGTCGATCCCGAACTTAGAAATATACAAATCCGAAAGATCGGAGAAGTGCGGAAGACACGTAATTCCGAAGCCGTAAAATCCTATCTCGATGAACTTCGGAACGGCGCGAAACATCCGGAAGTCAACCTGATGCCGCTGATACTCGATGCCGTACGTGAATATGCGACTCTCGGCGAAATCTGTAATGTTCTTCGGGAAGAATTCGGCGAATATCAGGAATCGATCGTTTTATAAAGGAGAATGCCGTGAAGAAAATCATTCGAATACTCATCGCAAAACCCGGTCTCGACGGACATGACCGTGGTGCAAAATACGTCGCCCGCGCATTAAAAGACGCCGGCTATGAAGTCATTTATACCGGCATTCGTCAGACTCCGGAAGCGATCGTTAAAACGGCGATTCAGGAAGACGTAGATTTCGTCGGACTCAGCCTTTTATCCGGCGCGCATAACGAATTATTTCCAAAAGTCGCTCGACTTCTGCGCGAACAGCAGGCGGATGATATTATCGTTTTAGGCGGAGGCGTGATTCCTGATGCCGATATTCCGCAACTCAAAGCGAGTGGGATTGAAACTATTTTTACTCCCGGAACACCGATCACTGACGTTATCCAATTTATCGAAGCCAATCGGGAAAGAGTCAGCCGGTGATCGATCTTGCGGAAAAGGTGCTCAAGGGCGATGTTCGTGCGATAGCGCGTGCGATCAGCTGGATCGAAAACAATCGACCCGAAAAAGAGAATCTTATCGACGCTTTATTTCCACACTGCGGAAACGCACAGGTTTGGGGAATTACCGGTCCTCCCGGTGCCGGAAAAAGTACGCTTTTGGATAAAATCATCGAGATCGAACGACGCAAGCAAAAAAAGGTTGCCGTGATCGCGGTCGATCCGAGTTCACCATTTTCAGGCGGAGCGATTTTAGGCGATCGCCTGAGAATGCAGAGCCATGCAACGGACGAAGGCGTTTTCATCCGGTCGATGGCTTCCCGCGGACATTTGGGCGGCGTTGCACAGGCGACCAGTGATGCGATAAAGGTTTTAGATGCTGCCGGGTTTGATTTGATCGCCATCGAAACAATCGGAGTCGGGCAGACAGAGATTGAAGTCGTCGGGCTTTCGGATATTGTCCTGTTGGTTTTAGTTCCGGGACTTGGAGATGAAATTCAGGCCATGAAAGCGGGCGTAATGGAAATTGGCGACATTTTTATCGTCAATAAAAAGGACCGGGATGGGGCGTTGAAACTCAGGGCGGAGATTGAATACGTTCTCGGGATTCAATTCGCCGATTACCCTGAAAAGATGAAACCCATCGTGATGACCGCCGCATCGATGAACGAAGGAATCGAGGAATTGTTAACCGTCACCGATGACTACTTCTTAAAAATTTCCATGAATAGATCTTTGCAGGACAAACGTAAAACCCGGCTCAAGTCCGAAATCCGGCAAATCTTCACGCAAAAAGTATCCGCACATGTCAAACAAAAATATGATTTTGAGAACAGGCTTGACGAATGGGTCGATGCCGTTTACAAGAAAAAAAAACGTCCCTATTCTTTGATAAACGAAAAAATAAACCTATTTTTACGGGAGTGTAATTGGTTATGATAACACAGATCGATCATATCGGTATTGCGGTGTCCGGACTTGAGCAACAGATTCCGTTTTACCGGGATATTTTAAGATTCGAATTTATCGGAATCGAAGATGTCCCGGAGCAAAAAGTCAGGACTGCAATTTTCCGGATCGGCGAGACGCGTATCGAATTGCTGGAACCGACATCGCCGGGAAGTCCGATCGCAAAATTTATCGAAAAACGAGGGGAAGGTCTTCATCACATTGCTTATCGAAGCGATGGGATCGAAAAAGAAATAGCATTTTTTAAAGGGAAAAATATTTCAATGATCGATGAATTACCCCGGAACGGTGTTCACGGCTCGAAAATAGCCTTTTTACATCCCAAATCGTCTGGAAAAGTACTGACGGAAATTTGTCAGATAACAGGAGAAATGAATGAGTAAGGAAAGAAAAATTCTCGAATTAAAAGAAAAAATAGAAAAAGCCCGATTAGGCGGCGGCGAAGAAGCAATTCAAAAACAGCATCAAAAAGGAAAACTGACCGCCCGAGAACGCATCGATTTGATGCTCGATCCAAATAGTTTCGAGGAAGTCGATATGTTCCGCACGCATACCTGCATCGATTTCGGCATGGCGGAAAAGCAAATTATGGGCGACGGCATCGTGACCGGTTATGGAACGATTCATGGCCGATTGGTATTCGTCTATTCATTCGACTTTACGGTTTTCGGCGGTTCACTGTCAAAAGTCGTCGGCGAAAAAGTCGTGAAAGTTCTTGAAATGGCCGCGAAAGTCGGTGCTCCTGTCATCGGTATCAATGATTCGGGCGGCGCGAGAATTCAGGAAGGTGTCGATTCGCTGGCTGGTTATACTGAAATTTTTCTCAGAAACGTATTGTATTCCGGTGTAATTCCGCAGATCAGTGCCATCGTCGGTCCGTGCGCCGGCGGCGCTGTTTATTCTCCGGCATTGACGGATTTTATTTTTATGGTCAGGAATTCCGCATACATGTTTTTAACCGGGCCAAAGATCGTCAAGACCGTAACGCACGAAGATGTTTCGGCGGACGAACTCGGCGGCGCTGACGTTCATGCGACCAAGAGCGGCATCACTCATTTCACTTATAATGATGAACAAAGTCTTTTTGCGGATATTCGCCGATTAATTACTTATTTGCCGCAGAACAATATGGAAGAAACACCGGTCAATCGGAACGACGATCCGGCAAACCGCGTCGAAGAAGATCTCAACTACATCGTACCCGACAATCCGAACAAGCCTTACGACATGCGCGATATTCTGATAAAGATTCTCGACAAAGGCGAATTTCTGGAAGTTCAGGAACTTTATGCAGCGAACATTTTGATCGGTTTTGGCCGGTTAAATGGAAAATCGATCGGCATCGTCGCGAATCAGCCGAAGGTCTTGGCGGGCGTTTTAGACAGCAATGCGTCGAATAAAGCCGCTCGGTTTGTCCGGTTCTGCGATGCCTTCAACATCCCGATCGTTACTTTCGAGGACGTTCCTGGTTTCATGCCCGGAACGATTCAGGAATTCAATGGCATCATTAAACATGGCGCCAAGTTACTTTACGCCTATGCAGAAGCGACCGTTCCCAGAATTACCGTTATTACTCGAAAAGGTTATGGCGGTGCATTTTGCGTTATGAATTCCAAACAACTCCGCGGCGACTATAGTTTTGCATGGCCGTCAGCCGAGATCGCCGTTATGGGACCACAAGGCGCCAGCGAGATCATTTTTGCCAAAGAAATAAAAGAGGCGGAAAATCCGGAAGCGAAATTCGCAGAAAAGGTCGAAGAATATCGGGATAAGTTTGCCAATCCGTATGTCGCCGCCGCAAAAGGCTATATCGACGAAGTGATCGAGCCGAAAATCACGCGGTACAAGCTCATCAAATCTCTCGAAATGCTATCAAGCAAACGCGACGATAATCCGACTAAAAAGCACGGCAACATTCCGTTATAGGAGCGAATAATGAACGGAAATGTGATACAAAACGGAGCAGTGATAGCCTTTTCTGGGTTACTCATCGTATTCACGGGATTGATACTAATCGAAATAGTTCTTTTTGTTTTCAACAAATTGGTCGGGGCTTCTGCTAAAAGGAGAGCGCTAAAAGATTACTTTGAAAAGGAAGCCGATGAAATCGTTCCAGCCACACCGGTAGCGGACATTCCCGAAGATGATTTGATCGCTATCGCAACAGCAATTGAGTGTTACAGAAAGATACACTTTGACGCGCTTCAGAGCGAGATAACATTCGTTCACGGCGGTCAGCATAACGTGTGGAAAGTGGGTTATAAAGTTGGACAAAGACTAAGTGGTCTGAGGAAATAGATATGAAAGAGAAAAAACTCCAGTTGGAAATTAACGGCAAGGAATATGAAGTCATCATCAGCGAATTTAATGCCTATGAAGCGGTGTTGACGGTTAACGGTAAAAAATATCAGGTCGGGCTTAAGGATCTCGGGATCGAACAGGTTTCGGACATCAAGCCGAAGTTGATCCGTTCTGAAATTATCGGTGAAACCGAGGCCTCACCAAAAACAGTTGGCGGCGCTCCGGAACCAACACTGCATAAACCCCAAGCGATTGTTAACGCAACAAACGTATTGGCCCCGCTTCCGGGATTGATCCAGAAAATTCTCGTCAAGGAAGGCGAAACAATCCGCACAGGACAATGCGTTATCATCATGGAAGCCATGAAAATGGAAAATGAGATCCAGTCCGGCAGAGATGGTATTGTTAAAGAAATTTCTGTCAAGACCGGCGATTCCGTCAATGAAGGCGACGTACTCATTATTTTAGGATAACAATGGAAATTCTTGGGAAAGTAATCTCGACGACAGGATTTGCCAATCTGACGTGGGGAAATGTTCTGATGATTGTTATCGGCGGAATTGCAATCTACGTGGCAATTGTAAAAAATTATGAACCGCTATTACTATTACCGATTGGATTTGGCGTGATCGTTGGAAATATCCCGACGATTCCCGGATTACCGATCGGTGTATATGATTCGGTTGCAAACGGTTTTCCACAGAATAGTGTATTCAGTTTGTTTTATTGGGGAGTCACTTCAGGAATTTTTCCTCCGCTGATCTTTCTTGGAATTGGTGCGCTGACCGATTTTTCGTCATTGATATCCAATCCGAAATCATTGTTGTTGGGAGCGGCGGCGCAAGTTGGAATTTTTATAACTTATATCGGAGCGTTACTCCTTGGATTTAGTGGTAAAGAAGCTGCTTCGATTGGTATTATAGGTGGAGCAGACGGACCGACGTCGATTTTTCTTTCGTCGATTCTTGCGCCACACCTGCTTGGACCGATTGCTATTGCGGCATATTCATATATGGCCTTGGTGCCGCTCATTCAGCCGCCGATCATGAAATTGATGACGACAGATGCGGAACGCCGGATTCGGATGAAGCCGCCAAGAAAAGTCAGTAAAACGGAAAAGATACTTTTTCCAATTATTGTCGTGATTATTTCTTCTCTAATAGCGCCGGGATCACTCAGTCTCGTTGGAATGTTAATGTTGGGGAATTTACTCAAAGAATGCGGCGTAACTGACAGATTGGCGAAAACTGCGGGCAATGCACTTCTGGATATTTGTACGATTATTTTATCATTTTCGGTCGGAGCCAGCACGCAAGCGATTCGATTTGTTAACGGCGCAAATGTCGGTTTCCTGACGTCGCGATCATTGGGGATTTTCTTCCTCGGTTTTTTTTCGTTTGCCGTGGCGACTTTCGGTGGTGTTCTCTTTGCCAAAATTATGAACCTGTTTCTCAAAGAAAAAATTAATCCGTTAATCGGTTCGGCAGGTGTGTCTGCCGTACCGGATTCAGCGCGTGTTTCACAGATTGTTGCTCGTCAATATGACAAGGATAATTATCTCCTGTTTCATGCGATGGGGCCGAATGTAGCGGGTGTCATCGGATCGGCGATCGCCGCCGGTGTATTTCTGGCAATATTTCGTTAAAATCAGTAATTAAAAAGTAGGAATTCGTCTATGTGTAAGGTTGGACGAAGGTTAAAATTTTATTTCTAACTCTTCAATTTTTCGATAGAGTGAAGAGAGACCGATTCCGAGAATTTCTGCACATTTGTTTTTATCGTTGTTGACGCGGCCAAGAATGTTAATTATATGCTGTTTCTCGAAATTACGGACTGAGGCTTTGAGATCGTCGGGATAATCCATTCCGATTTCTGAACCAACTGCATGCGGAGGCAGATCTTTGGATGAAATATATTCGGATTCGCAGAGCAGAACGGCTCTCTCGATCATATTCTCCAATTCTCTGACCTCGCCTTTCCATTTATAGTTCATGAGAATTTTCATCGTCTGGTTATCGACACCGAGAACCTTTCGCTTCAACTCGTGGTTATATTTGCGAACAAAATGTTCGATGAGTACAGGAATATCTTCTTTACGTTCGCTGAGTGGTGGGAGATGGATTTCGATGATGTTCAGCCGGTAAAAAAGATCTTCGCGGAAATTTCCTTCCTCGATTTCTTTTAACAGGTCGCGGTTTGTGGAAGAGAGAACTCGGGCGTCAACATGAACAGACGATGCGGAACCAATCGGTTTGATTTCCTTTTCTTCGATGGCGCGGAGTAATTTAACCTGAATGTGAATCGGGATTTCGCCGACTTCGTCGAGAAATAAAGTGCCGCCGTTTGCAGCCCTGAAAACGCCTTCTTTATCCATTGTGGCGCCAGTAAAAGAGCCTTTTTTAAAACCGAAAAGTTCACTTTCAAAAAGAGTTTCAGGTATGGCGCCGCAATTGATTGCGACAAACGGGGCGCCGGCTCTCGGACTGTTTTGGTGAATCGATCGCGCAACCAATTCTTTTCCTGTTCCACTTTTTCCGGTTATGAGGATATTTGAAGAAGAGTTGGCGACTTTTTCGATCATGTGATAAACATTTTTCATTGCAGAGCTGTCACCGATGATGATGTTCTGGTTGAAAATTGAGTGAACCTCTTTACGAAGGTATTGGTTTTCAAGAAGGACTTGCTGAATCTTGGCAATTTTTTTCAGACGAAGATGAAGATCTTCCATATCAAGTGGTTTAATCAGGTAATCGACTGCACCTTTTCTTAATGCTTCGATCGCTGATTCGACAGTAGCGGAATCGGTGGTCATTACTGTCAGTGTTCGAGGTGAATACTTTTGGATTTCTTCAAGAATATCCGTGCCATTCCATTTTGGCATTTTTACATCGGCTAAAAGAATGTCAAAATTGTCCGACTGTACAAAGTCGATCGCTTCTTTACTGTCGGCTGTCATTGCGCAGTCATATCCTTTTGAACTTAAAAACTCGCCAAGTGATTGTCGCGTGGTCGTATCGTTATCTGCAATTAAAATTTTACTGTTCATGGTTGCCATTTATAATCAATTGTTAATTGTTTAGAGGATTTGTTCTGATAAAAGGCAGTACTATCACTCGGGTAATATAGATTTGGTGACTTTTGAAAACAACCTCAATTTTCAAAATTGGTAGATAATTTGGTCGGATTAAAGCTGGTTTTCCACGGATGGGAATATTTCATGGAAAAAACACTTGAAAATTCAAATGATTTCTTACACAATAGATCAAAAAGGATCGATTTTCACAAGTCCTTTGAGAATACATTCCCATCTTTGGGAGAAGAACAAAAAGTGAATAATCGATTTAAATATCGTGAATTGATGATTAGATTCTGCTAATTGTCTCTTTTCCATTGTTTTTATATCCGATAAAATTTAATTTCCCTAAGCTTTTTTGGTTTTCGTTATATATAAATGAAAAAAGAAGACATAGAAATAGACCAACTCCGCGAAGAAATTATAAAAGGAGGACGACTGCCCAGGCATATCGCCATCATTATGGACGGTAATGGTCGTTGGGCAAAACAGAAAGGGCTTCCACGTGTAGCCGGTCATAACGAGGGTATCAACTCGGTTCGGGAGATTACACGGGAATGCGGGAAACTGGGAATTCAAGTCCTCACACTGTACACTTTTTCTATTGAGAATTGGTCGAGGCCAATGTCTGAAGTTTCCGCTTTAATGACGCTGCTTCTCAAGACGATTCAGAATGAAATTGACGAACTGTATCAAAATAACGTGAGACTGACGCTCATCGGGCATCTTCAAGATTTACCAAAGGGTCCATACCGCCGATTGTTGGCTGGCGTCGAAAAAACGAAAAATAATACAGGGTTGAACCTAAACTTAGCGCTGAGTTATGGAAGTCGGTCTGAAATTATCGATGCTACACGAGCAATCGCCCAAAAGGTTCTACGAGGAGAAATCACCATCGACCAAATAGACGATAATCTGTTTTCCGATCATTTATATACTGTTGGCAAGCCCGATCCGGACCTATTGATCCGAACCAGTGGCGAGTTTCGTGTCAGCAATTTCCTATTGTGGCAGTTGGCATACACTGAAATATATGTAACGCCTATTTTTTGGCCGGCGTTCAGAAGTCGGGAACTTTTTGCCGCGATCACCGATTACCGGAAGAGAGAAAGACGTTTTGGAATGACGAGTGAACAATTGACGGAAAATAGATCGGGTGGTCGTCGTTGATGAAAAGAATAAGTGCGATACTTTTATTGTTAATGCCTGTAATATTTATTGCTCAGACGCAGGCGCAGACGCAGACTGAAAATCGTGTAAAAGTCTATGGCGTCGCCGTTCAGGGCGTTAAGACGATTTCTGAAAATAGTGTCAAAGTCCAGTCCGGAATTATCGAAGGGAAAGAAATCTTTTTTGATGATATCCCCAGCGCAATTACGCGGCTATGGAAATTGAACCTGTTCTCCGATATTCAAATCTATCTCGACAAAGCAACAGAAGAAGGTGTTTTTCTCATCATTAAAGTTGACGAATATCCACGTCTCGGTAAATTTGAGATTAAAGGAAATAAAAAGATCAAGAAATCCAAGATTGATGAAGAGTTGAATATGATGTCTGGAAAAGTGCTTTCCCCTCATTTGATAACAGACAGCATCCGGAAAATTAAGAAACTCTACGAAAAAGAAGGTTATTTACTCGCCGATGTCAAACAAAAGATCGAAGATGGAGAGAATGAAAATACACGAGACTTGACTCTCGAAGTTGTAGAAGGAAAAAAAGTTCGCATCAATGACATTGTATTTGACGGGAATAAGCAGTATTCAGACAGACGCTTACGTCGGGTGTTGAAAGATACGAAACGAAGAAATTTATTTCTGTTCAGAGTCGGCGAATTCGATGAAGAGAAGTACTCCGAAGATAAAGACAAACTGATAGAATTTTACCGGAACAATGGATACCGGGATATTGAAATTGAATATGATACAGTCACATACAGCGAAGATAAAAAACGCATGTTTTTTGAAATAGGAGTTGAAGAAGGCGAACGATATAAATACCGGAATATCACATTTAATGGCAATACGCTTTACAAAAGTGACGATCTGAAAATGATTTTAAATATCAAACCGGGTGACTGGTATGACGCGGAAGAACTTCAAAAAGGGATTTATGAACGAGTAAATGCCGTTTACATGGATCAGGGGTACCTGTTTTTTCAAATCAATCCGCTTGAAATTCCGGTAAGTAAAAATGAAATCGACCTGAATTGTGAGATTACGGAAAACCGTCAGGTTTCCGTTAATCAGATCAACATCGTTGGTAATTCAAAAACACATGAAAATGTCATCCGCCGCGAACTGAAAATGTACCCCGGCGATATTTTCAGCCGCGAAGCCTTGATGCGCAGTCAGCGCGAAATTTTTATTTTGAATTATTTTGCAAATGTAACTCCAGATGTCGTTCCCGTTGACGACAAGAAAGTCGACGTCGAAATTACAGTCGAGGAGAAGTCTTCTGGCCGGGCGAATTTATCGTTCAGTATCAGCCAAATGTACGGACTTATCGGCGGTGGTGGCGTTGAGTTCAACAATTTTCGCGGCAGAGGACAACAAGTTTCTGTTAGTTATCAGCGCGGCGCGGGATATACGCTTACGGGCACAACGACCAATCCATACAAGTCCTTTTCTGTCAGTTATAGCGATCCGTGGATTTTCGATACGCCTAATTTAGTCGGAGCTAGTTTTGTCTATTCCGAACGCGGTGGAAACGGATATTATTACTATCCGTTCGACCTAAGTCAAATTGGCGGTTCGATACGCTGGAGCCGTCGTTTCCGTTTTCCGGACAATTATTTTCGTGGCACTTGGATGTTAGGCGCAGCTACCAAAAGATATGAGAACTGCGATGAAGATTATTTGGAAAGTGTTTTACTCGGACAGGATCAAACGAGAGGCGTGACATTAACCCAAGTTATTTCCAGAGATAGTCGAAACGCACCTGAATTTCCGACACAAGGTTCCGTGTTCGAGTGGTCGAGCATGTTATCGGGCGGATTTCTTGGCGGCACCGAACATTTTCATAAGCATAATTTTACGCTGGAATATTATCTGCCGACTTTCTGGAAATTCGTTTTGTTCAACCATGTTGAATTCGGTCTGATAAAAAAACTCAGGACTGATAGCGTCATCCCGCCTGATGAACGGTTCATCATGGGTGGTAGCGGAATGATTTACGGCGTGGCACTTCGTGGTTATGATGATAATGAGGTCGGTCCGTCGCAAATTTATTCCGGAACATATTTGCCGTATGGCGGCGAATCGCTCCTGAAATACACGCTTGAGTACCGATTTCCGATTTCAGAGAATCCGACCATCTACGGTTTAGTATTTGCCGAAGCCGGAAATACGTGGAAGACTTTAAAATCTACCGATCCGTTTGATGTAAAACGATCAGCCGGCATCGGTGTGCGTTTCTATATGCCGATGATGGGAATGCTTGGTGTTGACTTCGGTTACGGGTTCGACGATATCGATCCCGAAGGTGAAACCGGTTATGGAAAACCGCAGGGATGGAAAACACATTTTATTTTTGGGTCTCAATTTTAATCAATGGGAGGTTATCAGTGAAGAAAGTTGTTGTTACGTTTTTAGCAATTTTAATGGTTCTGGGAATGACTGGAGTCGCGAACGCTCAGATCAAGATTGCCTATGTCAATTCGGATCGCATTCTTTCGGAATATGACGAAGCGAAGGAAGCTCAGAGCAAACTTGACATCGAAGCCAAAAAGCTCGAAGATCAGTATAAAGGTATGCTCGGAAGACTGGATAGTTTGTCAAAAGATTATGAACGCCAGAAAATGATCATGAGCGATGCGCGCCGTGCAACCAAAGAAGCCGAGATCACAGCACTTCAGCAGAACATTCAGAAGTTTCAGGTCGAAAAACTCGGTCCGGAAGGCGAAATTTATAAAAAGCAGGCTGAACTCGTTGGTCCCGTTCTGGAAAAAGTCAAAACCGTCATCCAGAGTGTCGGCAAAGACAACAAATACGACTACATTTTTGATACGGTAGCCGGGAATATTTTGTATGCCGATCCGGCACACGATATGACTGACAAAGTTATCTACGAGCTGAAAAGAACAAAATAACCGACGGTATAACCGTGGAATTGTCTCTTCAGAAAATCGCCGAATTAGTCGGTGGGAAAGTGGATGGAGACGACAAGCTCCTTGTCCATGATCTCGCTGAGATTCAACACGCCGAACCCGGCGAGTTGACATTTCTCAGCAATCCGAAATATATCAAGTTTTTAGCGACTACGCGCGCGACGGCGATTTTAGTTGATGATAATTTCATGGAATCTTACCCGAATCTTATCCGTGTTCAGAACGTTAATTTTGCATATTCCCGCGCCCTGGCAATTTTTCGTCCGGAAGCGCCGAAACCTGCTCCGGGGATCGATTCAACAGCCTTAATAGCGAAGGATGCCGTTTTAGGAAATGACATTCATATCGGCGCACACGTCGTCATTGCAGAAAAATGTGTCATCGGCAACCGGGTTTGCATTCTGCCAAATTCCGTGATCGGAAAAGAGACGCAAATCGGCGATGATGCGGTTATTTATCCGAATGTTACGGTTTATCACCGTTGTCACGTCGGTAAGCGCGTCATCATTCATTCGGGCGCGGTCGTCGGAAGTGACGGATTCGGATTCGTACGGGTGGAAAACAGCATAGAAAAAATCCCGCAGGCTGGCGGTGTTTTTATTGGCGACGATGTTGAAATTGGCGCGAATACGGCAATCGATCGCGGAACGCTTGGTAATACGATAATCGGTAAAGGCACCAAAATCGACAATCTCGTTCAAATTGCTCACAACGTAAAAATTGGTGAGTATTGTTTCTTGGCCGGTCAGTCCGGAGTTGCGGGAAGCACGGTGATCGAAGATGGTGTTACTATTGCCGGTCAGGTCGGGATTGCCGGTCATCTGCATATTGGCGCCGGTGCCATTATTGCGGCTCAGGCGGGAGTTTCCAAAGATATTCCAACGGGCGCAGTGGTCATCGGTTCGCCGGCTCAGGAAAAAGGCAAGGTCTGGCGGGAGATGGCGAATATCCGCTCCATTCCCGATATCAAGGAAAAAATCAAGAGGTTGGAACAACTGGCGAGTCAAAAAATTATCAGGAATAGAAATGCCCAGGAATCAGAGAACGATTAAAAACCCGATTTCGGTGTCGGGAATCGGACTTCACACCGGTGTCAATAGTACAGTCACGTTTAAACCGGCGCCTGTAAACAACGGGTTGCGATTCATTCGTACCGACATCGAAAATTGTCCTGAAATCATTGCCGACATCAGTCATGTCGTTGATATTTCCAGAGGAACCACGATTGCGCAGAATGGTGCGGTCATTCATACAATCGAGCATGTTCTGGCTGCATGTGCCGGTCTCGGGATCGACAATATTTATATCGAACTTGACAATATCGAACCACCGGTTTGCGACGGGAGCGCTATTGAATTCGTCCGCGCGCTCAAACGAGCGGAAATCATCGAACAGGATGCCGTACAACCAGTCCTGGTTATCGATAAGATCATTACATATACCGATCCAAAAAATAACGTCGACATTCATGTTCTGCCAGCCGATAGTTTCCAGATTACATTTTTGATCGATTATCCGATCAGTTCGATTGGAACGCAATATTCGGCGACTTACGATCTGGCTGAAGAATTCGAATCCGATTATTCTTCAGCACGCACATTTTGTCTGCTAAGCGAAGTGGAAGGGCTCAAGAACCGCGGGCTTATCAAAGGGGGGAACGCCAATAACGCCGTCGTTTTCATCGACCGCGATATTTCTCAGGATGAAATCGACCGCCTGAAAAAGATGTTTAACCTCTCTTCCGCGTTAGTCGCCGGTCAAAAAGGCACTCTGAACGGCGTACAACTCCGCTATTACAACGAGGCGGTTCGTCATAAAATTCTCGATCTGATCGGCGACTTTGCACTTCTCGGAATTCCGATTCACGCCCATGTGATTGCAGCCCGAAGTAGACATGCCCATAACGTGAACCTGATGAAAAAAATCCGTCAGGAATACGAAAAGATTATCATCCGCCAAAAGTACCAATCCAAACAGGCAAACGGCGCTCTTTTCGACATCAGCGGAATTTTAAAAGTTCTGCCGCACCGCTATCCGTTTTTACTGGTTGATAAAGTGCTCGACATCATTCCCGGAGAATCGGTAACGGCGATTAAAAATGTCAGCGTCAACGAGCCTTATTTTCAAGGACATTTTCCGGGACAAAAAATCATGCCCGGCGTTCTGGTCGTAGAATCTATGGCGCAAGCAGGCGGACTTCTTATCCTGCATACACTGGAAAATCCCGAGAAAAAATTGGTTGTGCTGTCCGGGATGGATGATGTTCGCATCCGCAAGCCGGTCATT
>JAQUKI010000013.1 GCA_028719225.1 Fidelibacterota bacterium
GGTTTGAATCTGCGTCGATGAATACCAGCGCGGTGAAATCGAATATTGCGACGACAGGTAAACGTCAGTGTAAGTTGGAACGGTCAGAGTTGATCTCGATTCGTTTCTCAGGTTGAAATCTAAGTAGACGCTCTTCTTTGGTGACTTTAAAACGGACGCGGGATTCCAGATCAGATCGGAATACGGATCGGAAAGCATGCCGCTGACTTCCGGGGTAAAAATTTTCATCTGCATTGTCCGGAAATCCAGCGTTTCCATGAAATACGGCGTGTCCGGTTTCCGAATTGTTGGCGAAGGAACGGTTGCGAGGAGAAAAGAGGTGAAGAAGAAGAAAATCAGCGCTGTTTTGAATGAGGTTGTGTTCATGGCGAAATCCTTTTTATCATGTCGGTGGAAATTCGGTGTTTTTATT
This sequence comes from Fidelibacterota bacterium, assembly GCA_028719225.1. GTDB lineage: Bacteria > Fidelibacterota > UBA2242 > UBA2242 > UBA2242 > 0-14-0-20-45-22. The sequence continues at coordinate 413 of JAQUKI010000013.1, forward strand.
CTGTCCATTCTGGTTGATAGATTTTTCCCATGAAAAGGATCGTTCCGGAGGCGCGCTCGCGGATGGCGAAAATGAATGGATGATTTACCCACATAGTTATGTTCTGTTTTTCACTACTGCCACTTTTATAAGTTATTTCAACCGAAGTCGCTGCCGCGGCTTCCGTGCCTTCTTCGTCCACTTCGATAAATGATTTATGTCTGACTTCGCTGATATATAATTCACCTTCGGAATTGATACGCGTAAAATCGGATAGGTTCTCATTAAATGCGATTCCCATGCCAATGTCAGTCAGTGAATCGTTTAGTTTCCGGAACCATTCAAGTTTGAATTTCGGCAAATAAAGATTGACGGTTGTTTTGGATAAACCGGAGATCATATTATTCCATTTTTCATCGCTCAGGACGCTTATCAACGAGTCGGTATCGATATCCGATTCCGGCAGGAGTACTGTCATGGCAAAATATCCATCGTTGTACGGCAGATCGATTACCTGAAGTTCATCGGTCTCAGCGTAATCGAAGTCGCCGCTAAGCGACATCATTTTACAGGTTGTTGATTCAGTATTATGCAGATAAAATGAAGCATCTTGCGTGTGTTCTTCATCGAATTGATATGTCCAGGTTCCTTTGAAATAGATGGCATTGAGCAGAAACATGACCGTATTTGGATCGATTGGCTTATCGAGGATTTGTTTAATAAGACCGTCGGTCTGTTCATCGATCCAGCCGTTCATTGTATCGGCGGCGGCATCCTGACTGAAATCGAGACCCTGAACGACCGCGTCGAAGAAAGTTTGGTTCACATCGATAAACGCCGGTAAAACAGCGAATCCGTTCCGGTACCAGATAGAGTTCGCGATCTGGAATTTGACTTTCGGATCGAGGTTCCTCAGTAATTTGATCAGGCTTTGGTAGGATTTGTTGATCTCATTTTCTGCTAGATTCTCAAAACCGAGTGTTGAACGCATTGCCTCCAGTGTTGAACTTGCCGCGCCGTTCATCGTCATTCCCAGCGCCATTGAGACCGAAACCGGCGAGATGAACAAGTTGCTGTCTTTGATATCATTCGATAGTTTTTTAAAAAGGTCGAATCCGAAAGAGTTACTCGATTCGATCAGCGCTTGTTCGGATTTTTTGAGATTTCGCGGTAGTTGCGGGATTTCGTTGGAATTCGGCGCGGTGGTGTCCGAGCAGTTTATAAAAATTGCTGCCAAAAATAGAAACGCGGAAAATCTTCGAATAGTGTTTTTCATCTTTAATCCTTTTTCTTTACTCTATAACTGGTTCCATGATCTTCCCGATGAATAATATCGTCCCGGATTGTCTTTCACGGATTGCGAAGACGAATGGCCGGTCGATCCGCATAGTCGGCGATACAGGACCGACGCTCGTTGTTCCGACACCGACCGATGTTACGGCGGCGGCTTCGGTGCCTTCCTCGTTGACATCGACGAATGTTTTGTGCATGACTTCAGTGATATAAAGATCTGCGTCGGCATTGATCTTGGAAAAATCAGCCTGTCCCGGAGCAAAGGCGATTTCCATTCCGAGTGTTGAAAGAATGTCCTTCATTCCCAGTATATATGTCGTTTTGAATTTTGGCATATATAAAGAGACTTCGGCGGTATCGAGCTGCGACAGCCAATCATTCCACGAGTTGTTGTCCAACGATTCGATCAGTGTGTTGACATTCGATCCGACGGCGGGCAGGAAAATGGTCATGCTGAATCCGGCGTCGCCGTAAGCCAGATCGATAGCCTGAAACTGCTCATTCTGTAAATATGGATGATTGCATTTGTGACTCATCATCTTGCAGATAGTTGTGCCGCCGGAAGATAGATAGAACGGTTCGTCAGTCGTGTGGTCTTTATCGAATTCATACGTCCAGTTGCCTTTGAAATAAATAGCGTTGATCAGGTACATCACCATTTCGGATGAAATAGGTTTCGTGACGATTTCCGTGATCTTGCCATTGGTCTTTTCGTTGACCCAGGAATTGATGATGTCCGCTGCATCGCTCTGATCGAAATCCAGAGACGAAACCTTGGCGTCGAAGTAGGTTTTATTCACGTTGATAAAATTTGCCAGCACCGAAAACGTATTCCTGTACCAGATAGAATTGGCGATCTGGAATTTGACTTTGGAGTCCGCGGAGGTTAGCAGATCGATCAATCCGGCGTAAGACTGGTTGATCTCGTCGATAGAAAGATCGCCGTATTCGAGTGTATTCCGCATGGCGGTTTGCGTTTCGCCGGCCGCGCCGTTGAAGGTCATGCCGAGAGCCATCGTAACGCTCAGCGGCGAGATGAAAATGTTGGAATCCGTTTGATTCTTTGAAATTTCCTTGAAGAGTTTCAATCCGAATTTGTTGTCGGATTCGGTAATCTTGACCTCTGCGACGGTTAGATCGCGCTTGAGACACGAATCATCATCGTGTGATTTGGTCGTCTGTTCACAACCCGACAAACAGGCAAGTGATAGAATCGATAGTGTCAAAATGGATTTAATTTTCATTGCGTCTCCTTTTTGTTGACGGTTTTTAAAATAGAAATTTTCATGGTCACTGAATTAGTTGTGCAATTTTCAGCGTTGCGACATATTCGTAAGTGTCGAGTTCCGTGGAAGAAACGGGATAAGGATCTAACCGAAGAAACTCAACGTGGAGCCCGAGCGTATCAACGGTCCTGTGATGATAAGAATCGAGAATAATGAAGCGGCGTTTATCGTCCGGAAGTTTTAAAGAGACCTGAATTTCCGCCATGCCCTGCCAAAAACACATAACGTCGGCTGGACATCGGCTGTCAGAAATGACTTTTTCAAAACCGACCTCCAATCCCGACGGCAAACCGATCTTGAGTTCACCCAACTTGAGTTCGACGATTTCATCGATATCCAGAAATGTTTCTTCCTCTTCCGGTTCGAGGATGCACGCCGCGAGTAAAATCGCCGCAAGAATAACAATCGGAATCTTTGTAACTTTAGAAATCTTTTTGGTCCATATTTTCATTTTATCAACTCCGAATGCAGCAACGTGTCAATCGTCGGAATGAATGAAGACAAATATCGTTCCAAGTGATTTCAGTCGTATGAGGAGGCTTACTTTGCCGGAAAAACTCAGAATCCTGACGGTGAGGCTCAGATTTCTGAGGATTTTGATTCTATTCGAATCGGTATTGTAAACCGACCGATGCGAACCATTTGTTGTAATAGAGACCGCTGTATTGCGTTTCGTTCCGGAAAAATGCGAATTTGCCGGTCAATGACAGTCCGCCGGTTAGTTCGTTTTCCCACCCGACGAAAATTTGGTTCTGGACGTTCTGTTCGGGATCTGGATTGTAATAAATCGCTCTTTCGGATGGATCGTCTAAGTAACGTTTGAGTTGAAATTCGGCAATCGTCTGTAAAAGCAGATGCCGGATTTTTCGCGTCGCGTAAATTTGTACCGATGCGTTGGCAAATGATGAATACCGGCTGTTGGAACTGAGATATGAAAACCGGAGACTTCCGCCCGCGATCCACTTTTTTCTATGTTCAAACCCAATTTGACCGAACAGAATGGCATCTTTCTGAAGTCTGTACGTTCTTGAACTTGTGTCGGGTTCGTGGTAAACCTGCCGGTTGGGGTAATCGATTTTATAGATAGAAGATTTTCCGGATAACGTCCAGGTTTCTTTTGGTTGAATTTGAAATTCACCGGATAGACCGATCTGTGTTGAATTAAACCGCGGCGCATAACGAAACCAGTCGTTCCGGTAATAAACGCTGATCTGAGCAACAGATTTTCCGAATCTGGTTCCGATGTTCGCCGATAAATCGATATCTGAATATGCGTTCGATGCGTTTTGCCACCATTTGGTCAGGAGATTTGCCTGCGATTTAAAGAAATATTTCGGGGAAAGCGCGAGATAATATTGCCAGCTGCCGGTCGTGATGAGTTTATTTTCTTTGGGATTATGGAAATAAGCGGAATAATTCCCGATGAGACTGATTCGTCGGTTGGATAAATCGCTGGATTGGTTAGCGAGAATGCCGCACCAGAATTGACCGGCGTTGTCGTCAATGCGACTGGAATCCGATTCGAAAATGTTATTTTCCGTCAGTATTTCCGTCTTGATATAAGAAGAGAATGTTCGATCGTTTTCCGCCTGAAGAAATGAACCAATCGACAACATAGCGCAGAGGATTTTTAGGAACATCCCAAATCCGGTGGACTTTTCTTTCTTCATCATTGGAGAAAATACAAGGAAAAGGAAAAAGGTAAAAGTGAAATGTGATGATTTATTGAGTTTTAATGGCGCGACGAACCGAATAGATCGAAGTTACCGTTTCGGCTGTTCGAGTTCTGCGATTTGTTTCAGATATAAAGTCTTTATGGAATCCAACTGACTGATGTACGAGCGCATGTTTTTAGATGGTACGGACTGGACAATGTGCAGATAATCTTCGCTGTTCATCGTCATCGGAAATTCGGTCTGAATCGTGCGTGTCGTCCAGATTTCGCCGTTGCCATTACTGGTTGGGGTTCCGTAAGTCGTTACGTCTACATCTGTACCGCTGGATTTGGTTTCGGTGAATGTCGTCTGGTAGTTGCGGGAATTGGCGGGATTGATCTCACCGGAAAAAGCGGTCATCTCCGATGCGAATTGTGCCATCCGCTTTCTCAGTAGTTCTTCTTCTTTGGCGGCGGTGATGATCAGATCGATCTGGTCGATTTTTTCATTCAGAATCCGAACGAGTTCAGTCTTCAGCAATGCCTGTTGCGAAGGATTTTTCACGAGTTCAAGGGGATTTTCCTTGCCGGGTAGAATTTGGATTCCCTCCGGCGCAAAATAACGTTGATTTTGCAAGAGCCAGTCGCGGCGATCTTTGAGTTCCAGCAAAGTCAGAATCGCGCTTGTGCGGCGTGGCAGCTCGGCCGTCTTTTCCAGATAATCGATAACAGAATCGATTTGAGATGAAAGAAACGGAAAGTAAACGTCGAAAATCCGGTTTGCGCTCGTTTTTTTCTCCGCCGTTTGTTTGTAAACGATCATCAACCGATCGCCTATTTTTGCTTTTTTCTCCGTGAGTTTCGCGATCTTCCGTCTATTCACCCAGCCGGGATTTTTTTCCTGTTTGAGCGATGAAATGGATTTTTCGATTTTAGTCTGTTCGGCTAAAAGTTTTTTCTCGTTTTGAACGAGCGATACAATTACCGAGATGTCTGTTGAAATTGCTTGGTGATAATCCGAAAGCGACTGACCTGCGGAAGCGATACTGAAAAGCCAAAGCACCGCACAGACGATCCAGCCAAGATATTTGATTTTTCGCGGGTGAATACCGAACTGTTTTTTCATTTTATAAATATTCGCTCTCTTCGATTCCGTATTTGTCGATCTTGTAATAAAGCGCGCCGGTTTTGATGTTCAATGCGTCGGCGGCGTGTTGTTTAATGCCTTTGGAAGTGCGTAAAGCGTTGATAATCATTTCTCGTTCGATCTTTTCGACGGATTGTACGAGATTTCCATCAGGTTGCGGCGCGTGTCCATTCTTCGATTCACCGAGGTCGGCGAAGGCGAAGAGATCGTCACTGAACCGATTTTCTTCAATAAAAACAAGCGCGCGTTCGAGAAAATTTTCCAGTTCGCGGATGTTTCCGTGCCACGCATACTGCGTGAGTTTTCGGACGACGCTGGCGTCGATGGTCGGCGTTTTCCTGCCAAGTTTTTCCGCCTTGTTCCGGATGATAAAATCGATCAACAACGGAATATCTTCTTTGCGCTCTCTCAATGGCGGAATGACAATAGGAATGACGTTAATGCGATAAAAAAGATCGCTTCGGAATGAGCCGTCCTGAATCGCCGCCTGCAGGTCTTTATTCGTCGCAGTAATGAGACGAAAGTCGCTGGAAATCGGTTTTTCGCCACCGACGCGATGTAACTGTTTCGTTTGAAGCACGCGAAGAACTTTAACCTGAAGAGCAGGAGACATTTCGCCGATTTCGTCGAGGAAAAGCGTTCCGCCGTTGCTGATCTCAAACTTACCCGCATGTGTTTTAACGGCGCCGGTAAACGAACCTTTCTCGTGGCCGAACAATTCGCTTTCGAGGAGACTTTCCGTCAGGGCGCCGCAATTCACAGCGACGAACGGTCCGTTTTTACAAAAGCTCTGGTCGTGAATTGTCCGTGCGACGAGTTCCTTTCCCGTGCCGCTTTCGCCGGTGATCAGAACCGGGCTGTTCACTTTAGCGACTTTTTCGATCATCGCTCGGATTTTTTGGATCGCCGGTGATCGACCGATTAGTAAAGGTGTTTCTATCGACGAAGATACAATTTGCTGGCGTGTCGAAAACCGGTTATAAATCGCCTCGACTTTTTTCCGGAGTTCGGCGATGGAGAATGGTTTTGTGATAAAATCTTCAGCGCCGCATCTCATCGTTTCGACGGCGAGATCGACGGAAGCGTATGCCGTAATCAGAATAACATCGGTCGCCGGATGAAGGCTCTTGACTGCTTTGAACAGTTCGATCCCGTTGAGACCCGGCATCTTGATATCGGTGATAACCAACGAAAACGGTGAAGCCGAGAAAATAGTCAGACCTTTCTGACCATCTTCGGCGGAAACTGCGTCGAAGCCGGCTTTTCTGAGAAAAGCGGTCATGCCGTCTCGCAGAGATTGGTTATCTTCGACGATCAGGATTTTAAAATTTTTCTTAGGCTCGTTCATTTATTGCTCCGGTAAGGTGATGACAAATTCCGTGCCGCTTTCATCCGAGCGCGCTAAACGGATCGAACCACCGTGTTGCTCGACGATGGATTTGGCAATCGAAAGACCCAGACCGACGCCGCTCGATTTGGTGCTGAAAAAAGCGTCAAAAATCTGAGGTTGGATTTTTTTCGGGATCGGTTTACCTTGATTGAGAAATGACATCGTCAGTTCTTTGCCGATCTTCGCGATTTCAATCTGGATTGGATCGGAATCGTTCGATGCGTCGGCGGCATTTCGCAAACAATTGGTGAATGCTCGTTGGATTTTTCCCGGATGGACGCTGAGACTTCCTTCGCCGTTCACGATGAACTGATGGTTTGGGAAAAATGGTTGAACTTCACCGATACTTTCCATCAGTAACCATCGCATGTCGGTTTCAACCAAATTACTTTCGACAGGTCGAGCATAAGCAAGAAAAGCGTCAACGATTTCTGAAAGACGGTTCACTTCACGGGAAATAGCGGATGCAAATTCTGCTAATTCAGGCATGTTTTGGGATTCTTCAATCAGTAGTTCGGCGTTTATTTTCATCCCACCGAGCGGATTGCGTATCTCATGAGCGACGGACGCTAAAAGTTGTTTGTTCTCTTTTTCACGAAGATCGATCTTTGCCTGCATATTTTGCATCGTCTCACCGAGAAAGCCGATCTCGTCTTTCCGGTTCTTAAAAACCACAGATTGTTTGCGACCTTTTCCGATTTCCTCAGCGTATTTTGTCAAAAGTCCGAGCGGTTTTGTCAAATTACGGGAGGCCAGAACCGAGATGAAAATTCCCAAAAGCAGAATTATTAATCCGTTTCGAATCATCTGACTTTTCAATCGTGCGGCATCCTGAAGAAACGTTGCGTTAGCGTTGATTGCGACAATCACGATGGAACTGTCTTGCAGATTAAGCGGGCTGAATGTCGATTTAAAAAAATTTCCGGCGTCGTCGGAGAAAAGCGGTGAACAGACGATTTCACCCTGAAATGCGCGGGAAATTTCTCCCGAATGCAGCATCAGAGATTTAAGGCCGGTTTCTTCTTTTCCCGTTGAGATCAGCAGGGAAGAATCCGTCCGGATCAGATAAATCGAACTCGCCGATACCTTTGACAGGTTTACAGACAACATATGCCGGACGGAATCTCTGGCGACATTTGATTCCGGATAACGGTTAAGAAATCCGATCAGTACAGTGTCTAATCGTTCCTGCAGCAGAATGATATTTGTCTGGAGGTTTCGGGTAAGTTCTTCTTCCATTGTTTGACGGGTTTGCCAGTAAATCGGAACGGAGAGAAGAACCACGATCAACGCGATCAGCAATCCGGTGAATAAAGCGATTTTGTACGACAATTTTTTCATGGCGACAAATTACTTCGCCGGAGCGATAGAGACAAGATGCGAGTAAATAACATATAATTGATGATTCGGTTTTTATCGCAGTGGATGAAACATTTATTGCCAAAATGCGAATCAAAACCTAAATTTAAAACGTGTAGGAAAACATGACTGTTTTTTCAAATATCTGATGAACGATTACTGGTTTGTAAAGGAGATCATCCATGGAAATTAATTCCAGGAAAGAAAATGGCGTGACAATAGTAAAGATCGTCGGGCGATTAGACGCCGCTTCCGCTCCGGATTTTAGCAAACAATTCACCGATTTGATCAGCCAGGGTGAAATGACGTTCGTGCTTGATTTTTCCGATCTGGTTTATATCTCAAGCGCTGGTTTGAGAAGTATTCTGATCGTCGCACAGGAATTGCGTAAAAAGAGCGGAAAGCTCCTCATTGCGTCTTTGAAAGATATTGTTCGAGAAGTATTCGAGATTTCCGGGTTTATTCAACTATTCGAGATATTCGATACAGCCGATCAGGCTATCGGTCAAAACTAAATTTAATCATATCTGAAGTCCGACTATTGTGTGATCGGCAATTGCCGGAAAAGTTCTCAGTTTTTACATAAAAGGTCAGGCGAAGTGAATTGTACTTTAGGCATGATAACCGTACCATTTGAAGAGGAAATGGAAATATTTTTATATCGTGCAGATTTCATTTGACAAAGAAGGCAGAATTCTCTAAAATTTATGCAGGAATTTGAAAATTATAGGTGGAGGAATGATTTTGAGAAATACTAAGAGGATTTCGACTTTACTCGCGGTCATAGTGTTTTTTACACTCGTCTCAGGCGTTGCACTTGGAAATTCAAGGTATTATTCCTCAGTCCAGCAAATTTGCAAAGCCTACCAGATTGAAGTCGATTATAACAGGATGAGTTTGAGTGAAGCGGCTGACGGTACTAAGGATTTTTGTGTGACGATCAACAGCGCCCGGAATAATTTCGACCGCATCATGCTGATCGGCTTTTATGCTGCCGGGAAGGCGATGTTGTATTTGAAAGAGGACATTCAGACTGTAAATATTATCGTGAGCGTCGAATACAAAGGAGTTGAAAATATCATGGCGACCGCCGTGAAGGACGACATCCTGGCCTATGTCGAGGGTAAGATGTCTTCAGCGGAATTTGTCAAGAAACTCAAATTTAGCTAAACACAAAGAACAAAACCCATAGGAGGAATTCATGGATCCTTTTTCCTGGTCTTACACGTTGATGATGTATTTGAGAGGCATTGGTTGGGCAATCGTCGCCTCACTCGGTTTTTCTTTTGGCGTTGGATTAGCCGTTAAGGTATTTGACTGGCTGTCTTCCGACATCGATGAATGGGAAGAGATCAAGAAGGGAAACATCGGCGTTGCGCTGATTCTCATCACGATCATTCTCATGGTCGGACTTTTGGTCCACAAAGTTATCTAAGGCAACTTTTTTCTCACTTTGCACGGGGAAAATTCCGATTTATTCGGAATTTTCCCTTTTTGAGTAATGTGTTGTATGGCGGAAACAATGTGTTGATTCCATTTGAGAAATGGTTTATATTTCCGGTGTAGAAAGGTTGGGATCGAAATATGGAAAAGAAAAATCAGAACGGTGTGGAAAATGTCAGCAGGCGAGATTTTCTAAAAAAAATGGCTGCTACGGTGATATTTACAACACCGACGATTCAAACGTTTCAATTGCTTGCGTCGGATAAAGATCACTGGAATGAATGGACCGGCCATGGTCACAATCACACGCCGGTGCCACCTCCACCCAGATAGCAGAACGAGCTAAATCCACAACGGTAATATTCCGCTTCGTTATCGGTAAAAAATATACGATTGAATTAGCGCTGTTTCAATGAAATGGCGCTTTTTATTTATTGGATACGCCGGACAATCTCTGCGATTCGTTTGATTTTTCTATCGTATTCCGCCTGATGAATTCCTGTCAGAGAATGTGGCTTTCCCTGAAGCTGATCCGATAACGCTTCGAGTTCCTTGCCGGAGAATCTGATGACATTAAGGATGTGTTTTTCAAATGCATCGTATGCAATCGGAACGACGACTTTTGTGATTTTGGCTATCGCATTGGCGTATTTCCGGATTTCGTATTGTGCGTGGTCATCCATCCGAAGTTGAAGAAAATGAAAAAGGTTGTGTAAGTCGATTTGCCAGTACCACTCGGTATAAAGCGAGAGTGGCAGGTTGATTCGCGCCAACTCTTTTGCAATGTTCATATCCAGTAACTTGCGGTAATCGGCGTAGACTTCTTCCTGGTTTTTCAGTAGAATATCGAGTGTTATTTTGCGTAATTCCGCGGGAACCTCTTCGGTGCTTCGTCCTTGTCGGTTATCTTTACTTTGGAAACGAATTGACTCTTCGTCCGGTGTGTAAAATTCGTCTTTCATTACGCTGTATCTGCCCGAGATTTCGTTGATGCGAGCGGAACGGTGGCGAATCCACTGTCGTGCGACGAAAATCGGCATTTTACAGTGAAAGGTCATAACGACCTGTTCAAAGGGCGATGTATGTTGATGACCCAGCAAATAATCGATCAGGGCAGCATCTTCACGAATTGTTTTTGTCCCTGAACCGTATGATACACGTGCGCTCTGGGCGATCCGTTTGTCGCCGCCGAGATAATCGACCAATCTGACAAATCCATGGTCTAATACAGGGAACTCTTTATCTAATATTTCTTCGGCTTCGGGTGTTGTGATATGTGCCATTTTTTATCTCCATTTCAACAGCAAAATGTACACTTTTTTATAAACTTAGGGAAGCCGGTTTTTTTGTGATTTTAAAAAGTCCGACCGTTTATCGATTTTTCATTTGACAATCCGACGCCTTTTTTCAAAATTATATCAGAATGAAAGTCAGATTCAATTTATTGTTCCTGTGTTTGTTACTGGCAGAATTGCAGGCTCAATCACCGCTTTCAAGTGATTATATCGATGCGGAAATTCTTCGTAAAAAGGCAGAAATCGGACAAATCCGATTGGCGGCTTCAAAAAATTCATCCATCTCTCCGAGTCCGTTCGATGTCGGCTATCTCGGTTTGGATTTGAAATTAAATATTCCCGCCAAGTCGCTTTCGGGTTCAGCGGTGATTCGTGTCCGGTCGCTCGTAACAAATCTGGCAAATTTCGATTTGGATATGGACGAGGCAATGATCGTCGATAGTATTACCGGCGTAGCGAGTGGCTTTTCTCACGTTTCCAACCGACTTTCGCTGTCATTGAAAAGAGATTTTGGAAATGGTGAAATTGCGGAAGTGAAAATCTGGTATCATGGTTTTCCAAAAGCACTGGGAACAAACGGATTGATGTTTGGTGAATATAACGGAGCGCCGGTTGTCGCTTCGCTTGACGAGCCGTATTTTTCCAGCACGTGGTTTCCCTGCAAAGATTTACCGGAAGATAAAATCGATTCGATCGATTTTCACGTGACCGTTCCCGATACACTCATCGCGGTGTCAAACGGATTATTGGTCGAGACGATCCAAAACAGTGATGGTACTGCGACTTTTCATTGGGAGGAACGATACCCGATAGCCAATTACCTGATCTTTTTAGCAGTTTCCAATTATGTTTATCGCGAAGACATTTATACCGGACTCAACGGCGAAAATATGCCGATCCAATTCTGGTTTTTACCGGGAAGTGTTGAAACCGCCATGACGACTTCGCGTTTGACATCGGATATGATTCACTTTTACTCGACGCTTTTCGGCGAATATCCGTTCATCAAAGAAAAATACGGCACGGTTCAATTTCTCTGGGGCGGCGGAATGGAGCACCAAACCTGCACGAGTCTGGGCAGTTACGGAGAATTACTGATCGCTCACGAACTTGCTCATCAGTGGTGGGGCGATATGGTTACCTGCGCCAACTGGCATCATATCTGGCTAAACGAAGGATTTGCCCGGTATTGCGAAGCTTTCTGGTACGAACATCAAAACGGTTCCGCATATCTGAAAGGCTATATGGATTATCTGAACCGGCCGAGTGAGTGGGGTTCTAATCGTCTTTACGTAACCGACACGACGAATACGGCATTGATATTCGACCGGATTGTTTACGATAAAGGCGCGTGGGTTTTGCACATGCTTCGGAAAATCGTTACCGAGCACAACTTTAATCAGATTCTCCGTACATATCGGGAAACGTACAATATGAGTGTTGTACAGACGAAAGATTTTCAGCAAGTCTGTGAATCGGTTACCGGAATGAATCTGGAATGGTTTTTCAGCGAATGGGTTTACGGCGAGGGACAGCCGCATTATAAATTCAACTGGCAGAGAACTCAAAACGATAACCGCAGTTGGTCGCTTGACTTGCACATCGATCAGGTTCAGACAACATCAACTGTATTTAAAATGCCGATCGATGTCGTTGTGCAAACAGAAGACGGCGAAAAATCTCTGACAATAAGGGACAGTCTGCCGTCACAGGATTTTACAATGATTTGTGTCGCTAAACCGCTTTCTATCGAGATCGATCCGGATTCCTGGATTTTAAAGAGTGTCAGCGATGTCACGATCGATCCGGATGTCGGCGAATTCCCCAACGAAATTACTATTTCGGAACCCTTTCCAAATCCGTTTAACCAGACTGTTGGTTTTCAGATATATTTGCCGAAGGATTTTCAGGGTGCGTTAACGGTGGTTGATTTAGCCGGGAAAAAGATCGACGAAATTCAGGCCGGTAAATTGAAGGCAGGGAATTTGCAGGTAACTTGGACGCCCGACGGAATTTCATCCGGCTTGTATTTCATACGGTTAGAAGGTTCGGGCGTTTTTAAACAGCAGAAAGTCGTGTATCTCAAATGAGTCTTTTTTTATAATCGTTCAGTCTAAAAAATGTGTAAACTTGAACGCGTAACTTTGAAGCATAATTGCGAAAGGAACAAATCAAGTACCCCTTGATTTTAAAAAACATGAAGAAAATCGTAGTCACCAGCCTGTTCGTTTCCTTTTTTCTTGTGGGTACCGCATTTTCCCAGTTTGGGAAAAACAAGGTTCAATACGACACTTATCACTGGTCGTACATTCAGTCCGAACACTTCGACATCTACTTTTACGAAGGCGGAGAGAATCTGGCGCTTTTTGCGGAACCGGTCGTCGAACAGGCGCTCAAGGATATTTCCAGTATCCTGAACTGGCGCGTTCGAAAACGGATGGCGCTGATTCTGTACAACTCACACGCAGATTTTCAGCAGACAAATGTCATTTCAGATTACATGCCCGAGGGTATCGGTGGCGTGACCGAACTTTTTAAAAATCGTGCCGTCGTTCCATTTGAAGGGTCGTATGCAGAATTCTGGCATACATTACGCCACGAATTGGTACACGTTATTGTGAACGATATGATCTATGGCGGTAACGTCCAGAGCGTGATCTCCGGAAGAGTTCGTTTGCAAATTCCGCAATGGATGAACGAAGGATTGGCAGAATATATTTCGACCGGCTGGGATACGCACGCAGACTTGACTCTCCGCGATGTCGCCCTCGGAAATGAAATCCCGGATCTCGAAGAATTGGATTACTATATGTCTTATAAGGGCGGACAATCGGTTTATCGCTTTATCGCATCTCGTTACGGCAATGAGAAGATTGGTGAAATCTGGGCGCAGATGAAAGGAAACGGAAACGCCGAGAAAGGGCTGAAAAATGCCATCGGGATGGATATGAAAGAACTGGGCGAGAAGTGGCAACGCTGGGTCAGAGCCGAATACTGGCCGGATGTCGCCGATCGCGATGAAATTAAAACGATCTCGAACCAGTTGACCGATCACAAGAAATTAAAGAATTATTTCAATACCGGTCCGGCAATCTCGCCGAGCGGCGATAAGGTTGCCATCATGTCGGACAGAAAAGGATACGCCGACATTTTTCTCATTTCCAGTTCTGACGGCAAGCCTATCAAGAAATTGATTAGCGGCCAAAAATCACCCGATCTGGAAGAATTGAAATGGCTGAATCCGCGATTGAGTTGGTCTCCAGACAGTAAGAAGATCGTCCTCGCCGTGAAAAGCGGAAAAAATGACGCACTGATCATTGTCGATGTGAAAACCAAAAAACGCCAGCGATTGGCCTTTCCGGATCTGGATGAAATCTTCGATGCCGCATGGTCTCCAAACGGGGAAAATATCGTTATTGTCGGCCTAAAATCAGACCGGAGCGATCTTTTTCTTTATAATCTGAAAACCAAAACAACACGTCGCCTGACCAACGATCGGGAATCGGATTTCGAACCGTCATGGTCGCCGGACGGAAAAAAGATCGTTTTTGCATCGCAAAGAAGTGGATATGCCGATGACAACTTGCTTCCCAAAGATTATCTTGCTGCGGGAACCGAATTTCGCCAGTCCGACCTTTACATCTACGATATGATGGACAGTTCCATCACACGTCTAACCAATACGCCATGGAGCGAAAATTACCCGGTATGGGCTAATACAAAAAATACTATCATTTACACATCGGACACGAATGGAATTTCCAACTTGTATGTCTATTCGTTCGATACAAAGAAATCGGTTGCAATCACCAACGTTTTGACCGGCATTTTTCAACCCAGTCTGAGCAAAGACGATTCGCGTTTAGTTTTCGCCGGATTCGCTGATGGCGGCTGGGATATTTACATGGTTTCAAATCCAGTATCGATGACCGGCGAGAAGAAAGAGATCAAGCCGACGGTTTACGCCAAGGAGATCATGAAAAGCTGGAACGAACCGGCGAAATTTGTCATGAAAAACGACTCATCCATAGTTATCATGCCGACGGTGACCCGAAAAGTCAGCGTAGCGCAGAATTATTCCAACTACATTTTTGCGCCCAGCATCGACGCGATTGGTATGATCCCGGATGAACCGGATACGACGCCGGTGGAAACCGATACGCTTCAAAACAAAACGCCCGACGGCAAATTTGTCGTCAATCCTTATAAAACCAAATTTACGCTGGATCTGATCGATAGTCAGGCAGGATATAATACATTTTGGGGTTTACAGGGAACGACGATTTTCGCGTTCAGCGATATTCTGGGTAACCACCAATTGATATTCGGCACCGAAATGTACATCGATCTCGAAAATAGCGACTATTATCTCGCTTATGAATATCTTGGCAAGCGCACGAATTATTCCGTCGTCGGATTTCATTCGGCAAACTTCTGGTCATTGAGTTATTACTATATGTTGAGGCTTAGGAACTACGGTGCAGATTTTTCTGTTTCGAGACCTTTTTCACGGCTTAGCCGGGGCGAATTCGGGTTGACTTCATACAATGTCGAACAAAGCTTGGTCAACATCCTGACCGGAACAACCGACACCAGCATGACAATCAACACATTTTTACCGAGAGTCGGTCTTGTTTTCGATAATACGCTCTGGGGATATTTCTATCCGATGGACGGCTGGCGCGGGCGATTAGACTTCATGATGAGTCCGAAGTACAACAAGAACAGCATGGAATTTCAGTCGCTGACTTTCGATGTGCGCCGGTATTATAAACTAAACAACGAATACTCCTTTGGGCTGAGATTGTCCGGCGGTTTAAGCGAAGGGAAAAACGCCCAGCGCTTCTTCCTCGGCGGCGAATCGAACTGGATCAATCAAAAATACAAACGCTACCACGATTATGAGAATGTCGAAGACCTTTACTTCTCGCAATTTGTAACGCCGTTGAGAGGCGCGCGGTATTATGAGCGTGAAGGCACACGGTATTTTCTGGCGAACCTTGAGTTCCGGTATCCGTTTATCAAATATTTGGCGCTCGGCTGGCCGCTTCCGATGAGGATGGGCGGCGTTCAGGGAATTACTTTCTTCGATTTCGGATCAGCATGGGACGGTACGGATTTTCACCCATTTGGGCGAGATTTATCGACCGGGCTTTACATGGACGATTTGGTATCCGGCGTCGGTTGCGGAATGCGTCTGTTTTTCGGTTATTTTCTGCTGAAGATTGATGTTGCCTGGCGATATGATTTGGAGCAGTTTTCCAAGCCAAAATATTATGTCTCGTTGGGATTGGATTTCTAACCGACCCGGCTAGAATAGATCGTCCCGGCTTCCAAATCGTTCGATGATAATAAAAAACTTGGTTTCCATGCGACATCTGTATTAGTTTCCGTCACAGAAACCGTGATTTGGATGGTTGTCAAAGACAAAAATAATGAGTGATAAAAAAACAAAATATCTTCAGTTTCTGATCTTGTGCCTGATCTGGAGCACGACGTGGGGAATGATCAAAATCGGCGCGGAAGAAACACCGCCGATGGTCGGACTCGCCATCCGGTTTATCATCGCATCGATGATCCTTTTTTCGATAATTTTTATTAAAAAACGAAAGATTTCATTTGATAAGTCTTCGGTCGTTACCTATTTAATTGCCGGGATTTTCAGCCAAACGCTGAGCTATTACTGCACCTATTGGGGAACACAATATGTGACCAGCGGATTGTCGGCGATTCTCTGGGCGACGATGCCGCTGACAGTCGGTATTTTCGCTCATTTTATGATTCGAGAAGAGCGACTGAATTGGTTGCGTGTTACGTCAGTCTGTGTTTCGATTTTCGGCGTGATTCTGATCCTTTCCGATCAAAAATTGGTGTTCAGCTGGCAGATACTTGTCGGCAGTATTGTTGTCCTGCTGGCCGTTTTGCTTGGAACTTATCCGGCGGTTTATATCAAAAAGAACCAGAAATCCGTCGATCCGCTGATATTGACGGCAATGTCGCTGGGAATCGCCGCAATTTGTCACTCGATCGGGGCATTGGTGATGGGGCAATGGCACGAAATGGACTGGAATTTAAAAAACCTCGGAGCTGCCGCTTATCTCGGCGTATTCGGTTCTGCGATCGCGTTTTTCGTCTATTATTCCCTTTTGAGAAAAATTTCAATCATCAAACTATCATTCATCAACTTTGTGACGCCGGTTTTTGCCGCCGCGTTAGGCTGGCTATTTCTTGGCGAGATCATTACGTTTCGCGAAATCGTTGGTACATTTGTCATTCTCGCCGGACTCTTTTTCTTTGATTTTCGGAAATATTTGAGTTTCATTAATAACGGTTTAATGAGGAAGCGGAAATCATGAGCGTTAAGACTAAAATTGCCTATGTCTGCACGGCGTGCGGCTCTGTTCAGCCGAAGTGGTCTGGAAAATGTCCCGAATGTGGCGCATGGAATGAGATGGTCGAAGAAAAGGTCGTTAAGCGGCCGGAAAAAGTGACAGCGGAATCCCGGCGCGAGCCTCAGCCATTGACAGCCGCGACAACGAAGAAAATCGAGCGTTCCGTGACGGGAATCGAAGAATTCGACCGCGTGCTTGGCGGCGGATTTGTCAATGGTTCGGTTATTCTCATCAGCGGCGAACCCGGCATCGGAAAATCGACGATCGTTCTTCAGGTTCTTGAAAAGTTAAAAGGTGAAAAATTTCTGTATTTTACCGGTGAAGAATCGGAAGAACAAATCCGTCTCCGCGCCGACCGTCTTGGCATCCGTGACCCCCGTATTTGGGTCGCTTCGGAAAACAATCTCGAAAATATTTTATACCAGATGGACAATCACCGTCCGGCCGCTGTCGTTATCGATTCGGTTCAGACGGTTTATTCCGATGCCTATGAGAACGTTCCGGGAAGCGTGACGCAGGTGCGTGAGTGCGCCGGGCGACTATTGCGAAAAGCCAAAGAACTCGGCATCATCGCGGTTTTCATTGGGCACATCACAAAAGACGGGATGATCGCCGGGCCGAAGGTGCTGGAACATTTGGTCGATACAGTTTTGTATCTCGAAGGCGATAAACAAAATTTTTACCGGCTTTTACGCTCGATGAAAAATCGTTTTGGATCGACGAACGAGGTTGGGATTTTTGAGATGAAGGAAACAGGATTGATTCCTGTCGGAAATCCTTCACATTTCTTTTTATCCGAAAGGCGCGAGCACGTCGCCGGTTCGGCAATCGCCGTCAGCATGGAAGGTACGCGTCCGTTTCTGATTGAAGTGCAGGCGTTGGTAACGCAGACGTCCTACGGAACGCCGCAAAGAACGGCGAACGGGATCGATTATCGGCGACTGGCGATGCTGATCGCAGTTCTGGAAAAGCGCGCCGGATTTCCGCTTCGCACGCAAGATGTATTTGTCAACCTGGTTGGTGGTCTGAAAATCGACGAAACGGCTATCAATCTTGGATTGGTCGCGGCGATGGCGTCGAGTTTTCGTGACATTCCGCTCGATCCGATGTCGGTTTTCATCGGCGAAGTAGGATTGGTCGGCGAAGTCCGGAGCGTGCCATTTATCGAGCAACGTGTGAAAGAGGCGGTCAAGTTCGGCTATGAGAAGATTTACGTTCCCAAGCATAATCTCCGCCTGCTGAAAAGCGACAGCGACTCTAAAATTATCGGCGTCGATTCGATCAATCATCTGCTGGGAATGGCGCTTTGATTATGTTGGATTTTGAATATGATTGGAGTGAATCTGTGAGTAATATTGTTCTTAAAATTGTGGCGTAAAGATATTTTTAAATCGTAGATGAACTTTAAAATTTTATCCAAAGACGCTAACTCGCTGGCTCGCGCCTGCCGGTTCGAGACCGATCATGGCGCCGTTGAGACACCAATTTTTATGCCGGTTGGAACACATGGCGTCGTCAAGACCTTGACACCGGCAGAGCTGGATGATTGCCGGGCGCAGATCATTCTTGGAAATACATATCACCTGTTTTTACGGCCAGGGCTTGAAGTCATTCAGGGCGCGGGCGGATTGCATCGGTTCAATGGTTGGAAAAAGCCGATTCTGACCGACAGTGGCGGCTTTCAGGTTTTCAGCCTGTCGCATCTCGGTAAAATCACCGACGAGGAGGTCAAATTCCGATCTCATATCGACGGAACGGAATATACGCTATCACCGGAAATTTCAATGGAAATTCAGAATTCGCTCGGCTCCGACATCATCATGGCGTTCGATGAATGCACGCCGTATCCGTGCAATTACGAATACGCACAAAAATCATTGAAGCGGACGCACGAGTGGGAATATCGCTCGAAGACACATTTTGACAAATTGAAACCGCTTTACGGTCATCGTCAATTTCTTTTTGGGATCGTTCAGGGCAGCGTTTATCCCGATCTCCGGCAGGAGAGCATCGAGACGCTCGGTGTGATGGATTTCGACGGATATGCTGTCGGTGGACTTGCCGTCGGCGAGCCGAAGGAAAAAATGTACGAATTGTTGGGACAGATTTCGCCAAACCTGCCTGAAAACGCGCCGCATTATCTGATGGGCGTCGGCAAGCCGGAGGACATTATTCGCGGCATCGCGCTGGGAATCGACATGTTCGACTGCGTCCTGCCGTCACGAAATGCGCGGAACGGAACGCTCTACACGTGGAACGGGCGCATCGTTCTCAAGCAGGCGCAGTACCGGATGGATTTCAATCCGCCTGACGAAAAATGTGACTGTTACGCTTGCCGTAATTTTTCCAGAGCCTATCTTCGCCATCTATACATGGGTGGCGAGATGACCGGCTTGCGGCTGAACACACTTCATAATATTCATTTTTTTCTGGAATTGGTCGCTAAGGCGCGCGAATCGATCCGAAACGGCGTTTTTGGTGAATTTCAGGCTGAGTTTTTCCACAACTATCCTGAGGAACCCGACCATTGGGAAACGAATGTCGTTCACCGGGAGGAGCGTCGGAAGAAACATCTTGAAGAAAATGCCAATAGAAGTGAGTAAGTTATGGCTGTGAAATTTGAAAGTATTTTAAACTCGTTAGAAACCAACCGGAATTGAAAAGGCGATCGGTTTCATGGATATAAATGTTACTTTCCCATCTGAAGAATATTTCAGGTTGACAGACAAAGAGGTCAATGAGCGAATTCTCGTCGCGAAATCGGCGCTGGGCGATTCGCTGTTCATTCTCGGCCATCATTATCAGCGTGATGAGGTGATTCGTTACGCGGATGCTGTCGGCGATTCACTTGGCCTGTCAAAAAAAGCCGCGCAGACTTCGGCGAAGTTCATTGTTTTTTGCGGTGTGCATTTTATGGCCGAAACTGCCGACATCATTACGGCTCCGGATCAGGTAGTTTTCATGCCGGATGTGACCGCCGGATGTTCGCTTGCCGACATGGCGAACATCGATCAGGTTGAAAAAACATGGCAGAAGATGCACTATTTCAGTCCGGAGAAAACGATTCCGATCACGTACATCAACTCGAATGTCGCATTGAAAGCTTTTTGCGGGAAGAACGACGGCATTGTTTGCACATCGTCGAATGCCCAAAAAGCGCTCGAATGGGCTTGGTCGAACGGCAAGCGTATTTTCTTCTTTCCCGATCAGTTTCTCGGACTGAACATGGCTTATCGGATGGGCGTTCCGCTTGAGCAGATTTTGGTATGGGATCAGAATAAACCGTTTGGAGGACATTCCAAACAGGCGATCGAGAAATCCCGGTTAATTCTCTGGAATGGTTCATGTTGCGTGCATCAGGAATTCAGTAAAGAGCAGATCGATTTACTTCGGCAGGGCGATCCGGCGATTCAAATTATTTCACATCCGGAATGCAATTTTGAAGTCGTTCAAAGTTCCGATTTCGTTGGAAGCACCGAATTTATCATCCGAAAGATTTCTGATAGCCCGGACGGAACCCATTGGGGGATTGGAACGGAAAAAAATTTAGTCAATCGCCTGAAGAATCGCTTCCCGAACAAGAAGATTGTCTTTTTACAAAATTACGAGCCGTTCTGCGTTTCGATGTCCCAGACGACATCTGTTCATTTGTTGTTCATTTTGGAAAATTTAGCGAAAGGAAATTTGATCAATCAGGTTCTTGTCGAAAGTGAATATCGTGAAAACGCGCTGACAGCGCTGAATCGTATGCTGGAGTTGGCATGAGTCAATCCGATACGCCATTTCGCGAAACGGATGTATTGATAATCGGCGCCGGATTGGCCGGTTGCGCGGCGGCTTTCGCGGCGCAAAGAGCCGGTCTGAAAGTCGTTTTGACGACCTGTCAGGATGAATTCACCGAATCGTCGTCGTATTATGCGCAGGGTGGAATTATTTATCGCGGCGAGAACGACTCGATCGAGAGTATGCTGACAGACTTCCAAAAGGCAGGCGCCGGGATCGTCAACGAACAGGCGGTCAGGCAGATATACAGATACGGACCGGAATTTATTGAGCAAATTCTTGTCGGCGAGCTTCAGATTCCGTTCAATCGAACGAGCGATGGGAAAATCGCGTTGACAAAAGAGGCTTCGCATTCGATCCCGCGGATTGCATATGTTGAAGATCATACCGGGAAGGCGATTCAGGCGTTGTTCTATCAGAAAATCCGCTCTCTGGAAAATATTGAAATCCTCACTTCCGCGAGCACGGTCGATCTCATCACGCTCGCGCACCATTCGCTGGATCAATCACATATTTACGAACCGAGTACCTGCGCCGGCGCCTATATTTATTTCCATAAAGAAAATAAAGTGTGTTCGATTTTGGCAAAGCAGACGATTCTGGCCACCGGCGGACTCGGCCGGCTTTATTTGCATTCGTCCAATCCGCATCACGCAAGAGGCGACGGTTATGCGATGGCTTACCGGGCTGGCGCGCGCATCATGAACATGGAATATGTTCAGTTTCATCCGACGACACTTTTTTCTCATGGTGACGAGCGGTTTTTGATTACCGAAGCGATGCGCGGTGAAGGCGGAATTCTTCGGAACAATGCCGGAGAAGACTTTATGAAGCGGTACGATCCTGCCGGTTCGCTTGCCCCTCGGGATGTCGTCGCAAGAAGTATCATACAGGAAATGAGCAACACCAGCGCGCCGTACGTTCTGCTCGACATTACGCATCGGGATGCCGACTGGATCAGGCACCGGTTTCCGATTATATATGAAAAATGTCTCGAAGTGAAAGTCGATATTACAAAAGAAGGAATTCCTGTCGTTCCTGCTGCTCATTATGAATGCGGCGGTGTTGCTACCGATATGCTGGCCAATACAACAATTCGCCGTCTCAAGGCCATCGGCGAGGTCGCCTGTACCGGTTTGCATGGCGCGAATCGACTCGCCAGCAGTTCACTTCTCGAATGTCTGGTTTTTGGGACGCTTGCCGGGCGCGATTGTGCCGAGCGAATTGGTCAAAATAAGATCATCATGCCGCAGATAGCCAAATGGAAAATCGAAGACGAACCGCTCGATCCAGATCTTTTACGACAGGATCAGCTAACCCTGAAACATACGATGTGGAATTATGTCGGCATCATCCGGAATGCAAAAAAATTGGAGCGCGCTTACGGGATTCTATATCGGTTGAAACAGGATATCGACAAATTTTATGCACACAGTCAATTAAACGATGATTTGTTGGGACTCCGAAACGCCGCTACTACGGCGATGCTGGTATTACATGCGGCCACTTTACACAAAGGAAGTCGCGGTTGCCATTATCGGGTGGATTGAGTTATATTAACAGTTAATAAAATGGAGGTAATGTGAATTCAGTACTTTATGCAATGGGTGGAGCCGGTCAACAACAGGGCGCTCCGAGCGGTAATCCGCTTTTGTCTCTTCTGCCGTTTTTGTTAATTATCGTCGTGATGTATCTGCTGATGATTCGTCCGCAGGCGAAAAAGCAAAAAGAGAAACAGAAAATGCTCACGGAATTGAAACCGGGAGACGACATTCTGACAATCGGCGGGATTTACGGTAAGATCGAAGGAGTTCGCGAAAAAGAAGGACTCCTGATCGTTAAAATCTCGAAAGACGTGAAAATTACGATTGCACGTTCCGCCGTCGCCAACAAGACAACTGAAAAGATGGTGGCATAACAATTATGTCTCTTCTTAGTATTCAATTGTACGGCAGTCCGATTCTGAATTCGAAGACTGCCAAAGTCGAAACGCTTCCGCC
>JAQUKI010000014.1 GCA_028719225.1 Fidelibacterota bacterium
GCCATGCCCGACTTCTTACGGAAGAAGAAATAAAGAGGGAAACGGCGTGACGATGCTGGAATATCAAAAACAGAATGTCGTCACGATCGAACGCGCCGCACAACTTTCACCGGAAGAATTACAGAGCAAACTCGTCACCGGTGTTTTCGTAGATCGCGACCAGCCGACCTATCTGGAACGATACGGGAACGTCCGGAACAAAGCTCAGAAAGCAATCTTATAAAACTGGAGAATACCATGCCATTCAGATATGAAATCAGACTCAGTGGTTCCGGCGGACAAGGACTTATTTTAATTGGAAAAGTTCTTGCTGAAGCCGCTGCAATTTATGACGGATTGAACGCAACGCAGAGCCAATCATACGGGCCAGAAGCCCGTGGCGGAGCCAGTCGGAGCGAAGTGATTATTTCAGACGGCGACATTGACTATCCGAAAGCCGAAGACATCGATCTGCTTCTCGCCTTGACGCAGGAAGCCTGCGATAAATATATGGGCGATCTGAAAGAGAATGGCGTTCTTATCGTCGATTCGCAAATGGTCACTAAACAGCCAACCGGCAAATTCAAAGTCGTTTCGCTTCCGATCATCCAATCGGCCGTTGAACGTCTTGGTAAATACATGGTCTCGAACATCATTGCGCTGGGAATCATCTCGAAAATCTCCGGGATCGTCTCGGAAGACGCTGTCCTTCACGGAATTCGCGCCCGTGTTCCGAAAGGAACCGAAGACCTGAATATTCAGGCTTATAATACCGGCGTCGAACTTGCCCAAAAATGGCTCGACGAACATAAAGAAACCCGATAAAAAATTTAACCTGAACCGGTGAGCACGATTTCCGATCGCTCTGTCTCTGACCTCCTTGCAAGAGCGTCGGCGCTCGGCAATCATCATCTGAAACACATCTTCAACATCGAGAGAAATTTCGATTCTCTTTCCTCGATGATCGAAAAGAACGAGCTGATGGATCGATTCCGGTTCGGCGGTTTGTCGCCGAATCCCGGGAAAGAGATGAAATTGATCGTCGATTGCACCGAGGAGCGTTCAAAAACGCTGGAAATGCTCGGTTGTTATTTTTCGCTTCAATTCCTTTTCATGAACATCAAGGCGCTCGATGTTCTGCAAAAGGATTTGATCGAAGCGCCTAACCGGTATGACGTTTTTCGCTCGTTCGTGATCCGCACCGGGAACGATTTCCGGCTTTTATCCGGCGCTTACATGACGACTTTGTTGGACATTTTTCTACCGCAGAAAAAACGTCCGGATTTTGTCGTTTGCGGCGTCGGCACGCGTGTCGATCAGGATGACATTGACATGGGTGTGATAGACACCGGACCCAAACACCGCGAAATTTTGACAGCGGCTTTCGGGGCGCTGAACACCGAAATGTTGAAATACGCCTGCACGCTTCACTTTCACCTTTCCGAACATGTCGGCGGCATCAAACGCGGTTACTCGGCGTCCATTGAAGAATATCATTTGCTTCTCGATGAACAGATTCAGGACGTTGTCATTCTCAGTGAAATGCTCAACGCGGTTCCGATCCTCGGGAACATGCGGCTCTTTGATCGGTTCGACAGGGAAATTCTCGGTCGCTATTTTTTTCATGAGGGAAGAGACAATAAATATCACGAAGGATTTTTACGCGGACTGCTGGGTGAAATACGCGATCTGATGACGTTCGAGCCGCCGGAATCGACGTTGAATCCCAAACGCGATGCGCTGAGAATGCTCAAAGCCGCGCTCTTTGCACAAAGAACCGCCAAAGGAATTCACGGTCACACGTCGCTTGAAGTTCTGGGAAAACTCCTGATCGACGACAGGGCAAATCATAAAAATTACCAGCGCATTTATCAGGCGCTCACTTTTTTTGAGACGTTCAGGTTTTTATACATGCTGTTTGTCGTGCAGGAGGAAGAGATTTCGCTTGAATCGGATGAGAATTCAGAAAACCTTCAAAAGGTCGCTCTTGCAATGGGTTATGTGGACAAACCAAACGCTTTGGTTATCTCGCAATTGATGATTCATTACCGCGATCATCAACGAATCGCGCGGACCGGCGTTGAAAATCTCATTCGAGAAATCACACGTCACCTCGACAGTATCACGATATTTTTTCCCATGACACATCCGAAAGTCGACGGCGGTTATCGTGGCAACGTTGCGGTTGATTTCCTGAAAACATCGCGGTTTTTCCGTGGAACGCGGTTCTGGGAAGATATTCATTATTGGATGGACAAAGACGATGAGTCGATGCTAAGCCGGTTTGTGGACGATTTTTTATCTCTGCCGGATGCCAGACAGAAAGCGCTTGTCCGATCTTATGTTCATTGGAGCAATCAAACGCCTTATCCGATCCTGGCGCTGATCACGATCCTGTTCAACCACCGTCCAAAATTGGTGAAAACGTCTTTTTTCCGCAATTTGACAGACGGATATATTAACAGTTTGGATAGTACACTTCAGACCGTGACGCGCCTGAGTCAGATCGTCAATTATGCGCCGCAGAGGCTGAACGATTTCCTTGCCAATTTATCTGAAGAACATTTGAAGAGATTTACGGAAATTATTCAAAGTCCGCTCTGGCCGGGCGATGTCGAAAAATGCCGGCAGACTCTGAATTCGCTTTGCCGGATGTATCTGCGGAGCAGTTATTATTTCAAACGGTTCATTCATCGCGTCTTCCGGAATTATTCCCATTTCATCGGTTATCTAAACCGTGAAGACGAAATCCGGAACTTAGCCGACGGATTGTATCGAAGTCTGGACGCCATCGATACTCTTGGTGAAAAACTCGATACGCTGGGTGATTATTACGATTTTGAATTTATGCGGCTCGGCGTCAGTCTGATCGACGGCGCAAAATTAGAAGATGTTAATCGGGAATTCACGCTGGTTTCGGATAATTATATTAAACGGTTGTTCGATTATTGCCGCGAGGAAACGATAAATGCGATGAAAAAGACCGCTCCGAAAACGCAGGACATTTTAGCCATTTTCACGGCCGGCGGTCATGCACGAAGTCAGGCGTTTGATGATGATTACGACCTGATCATTCTCCTCGATTCCGACGATCCTGAAATCCAGAAATTTTGTGACCGCATCATCCTGAAAATGAACAAACGCATCATCCGGCGGTCGATCATGCCGCATTACCGGTTTGCAGACCGATTCAAACATTACGTCACGACTTTCGGAAATATCCGCGAATTCTTCGACCATCCGGACGACCATGCCTTTATCGACAAATCACAACTGCTCGGTGCGCGGATGATCGTCGGGACAACACATTTCTACGAAACGTTTGTTCGAGAAATCATTCAACCATACATCTTTTCACAGAGAAAAGAATATTCCCGGTACCTGCGATCCGAGATCGCTTCCAGACAGACGGCCGTTTTAGATCGGCAAACGATCGATGTCAAGGAATCGCCCGGCGGATTGCGCGATATGGAAAATTTCCTCTTCATTTTAAAGGCTCAATTTGAAATCGGCAGCCCGATTTCGGAGGCATTGGTCGACCGGTTGTCGGATTTTCTTCATTCGGAAAAAAGCCGGAAGTTGAAGGCGTTGTTCCGTGATTATCTGTTTATCAAACATGTGCGCGATCTCTATCGGTTGATGGTTTCCGACGACGATCATTTGCAAAAAAAATATCTGTCAATCATCTGCCTGTCGGTCGCCAAATCTTATCGAACCGACGTAATGACAGGCGAGCAACTGTTCGACCGAATTCAAATCATCCTTCGGCAAAATGCCGACGGCATCGCAGAGATACTGGAAATAGGTTGATTGGGTTGATTAGGTATAATAAGTAGAACGGATTAATTATGTTTGACCGTTTTCTACTGATAGATACGGCTTAAATTTTAGTTATGAAATGAAAAAGGGACGTGAATAATCGCGCCCCTTTTTTACACATTAAAAGAGATTACAGGTTGGTAATCTTCAGTTCGATGAAAATGTCGATCGTCTCTTCCGGCTGAATCCGGATGTTGAACCATGGAACGATGACCGAACTCTGATAAACGCGCTCGAATCCCGCTTCGGAAAGTGAAACGGTCTCTATCGGAAACCGCCAGAAATCCGCGGGAATTTGCGTCGTGATCTCCGCCTTGAATTTGTCCCATTCGTTGACGACGCCCAGCGTTTGGATGCCGGGTTCGACGCCGATGGAATTCAACGCGCCGGGTTCGAGTTTCTTCTCGCCGGAAATGTAGTAACGATCCGGCGAATCGCCGCCTAATAAAGCGAAATTGAACTCAGGACCGAACCGGAATACGTTCTCACGTTCGCTGGTGTTTGTCAGATGATACGCAACGTTGACGGACGATTTTCCGAAAGTCACGACTTTTTTGATCGAAAATTTCTGCCAGTTGACCCAGCCGTCGCGCGAAAAAGCGATGCTTTTCTTTTTCTCGTCGATCGTCGCGTCGTATTTACCGGCGAGAAAATCGCTGTCTTCGTAATATTCACCGTTCCGAAACTGGTCGAGACTGACCGCCGGATGGATGATGTGATCGACGAGATTTTTTCGCGGGTGGAAGTCGTACTTTAGATATTTTTCCAGACCTTTTTCCTTGGAAAGAACGAGGTCGTGAATGCTTCCCGAAGCGTTTGAATTCTCTTCCTGATCCGCGAGAAAGACTTTCCGGTGGTATGATTCGCGATAACGACGGATATTGTTTAGCAGGTTGAAGGATTTGTCGAACAGCGACATCTCTTCCATAATGGCGCCGCGATGAGGCGCGAATCCTGCGTGAATATTTCCGCTGGTAATCAGGATTTCTTCCATTCCATCGGCGTCGAAATCTGTCGACTCGGCGGTGAATCCGCTCTTTTTTTCGATTCTGTTCAGCAGGTTTTCGCACTTCAGAAGTTCGGAATAGATCGCATGCCGAAGATGTGGCAGGTAAAGTCCGCCGAAGATTCCATGCCAATAGGCGCAATTACACATGCCGCGCCAGAGATGCTCGCGAGCTTCATTTAGCATGGCGATTTCCTTCGGCGCGAAGTTGTCCGGACTCAGCGTGTGCAGACGATCGGATAGCCACTGCATTTTTTTCTGCATCCAGTTGCCTTCGTCATACTTGAAAAGGAAATTGCGCCAGAATCCGCCTTTGATGAAAGGACGCACTTCGTCGATTTTTTTCTTTTTCTCGAAGTCGTGAACCAGATCGCTGAACTTTTCGCCCTGTTCCCACGGCAGAGACCATTCGCTCATCTCGAAGTACGAAGCCGTTGGCAGGTAAATGCGTCCTTTCGGAGGATGTGCATCATACCATTCCGAGAACGTCAGCGTCTTGAGCCATTCCTTGTTTTGCAGAAGGATGTCGAAGAATTTCCTCAGCCAGTTGTTATCGAAAACGGCTTCGCGTGTGCCGGGCCAGACGCCGAATTTCTCGCCGTCGTCGGCCATGACGATCACGTTGTTCCCGTCTTCCGTAGCGAATTGTCCGAGATGATCGATCGTGATCTGCGGATCCTGAAACGGAATCGCATAGCGCAATTTTTGGCTGATGGGGAAAATTGAGAGCGTTTTGCCTTGCTCTTCCGTGATGAAATGTCCCGTCAGTTCTTTCGCCTGCTTTCCGGTGCTCAGAAAATGGTAATCGTCCACCGTGATGTACCGGATTCCCGATTCCGCGATCGGTTTCGCGAGCGACGGTTCCCAGACGCGTTCGGTCAGCCAAAGCCCTCTTGCTTCGTAGTGAAAGCGGGTTCTGATGAAATCGTTCATCATCCGAATCTGACCGCCCTTATCAACGTCGGGAATTACGGCGAGTACCGGTTCAAAAAAACCGCCCGATATGATCTCAACGTTTCCGCGGGCTACCAAAGCCGCGATCTTGTCCAAATATTCCGGGTGATGCGCCTCGATCCATTCCAGCAGACAACCGCTGAAATGAAACGAGATGTGAATATCGGGATATTCTTCGACGATTTCTATGAATGGTAAATAGCTGTCACGGTATGCGGCTTCGAACACAAAGTCAAAATTACCGACAGGTTGATGATTGTGAATTCCGAATATAAAATTAACGGTCTTCATGATCGGTTTGCCTGCTGATAAACTTAGAATTTGCCCATTCTTTGGACAAGTTCGACGACGCGGCTGGAATAACCCCATTCGTTATCATACCAGGAAACGACTTTCACGAAGTTACCGCCGATCACCTGTGTCAACAGCGAATCGAAAATCGAAGAGTGGGAATTGTCGACGATATCTGTGCTGACGATAGGATCGACGCAATATTCCAAAACGCCTTTCATGGCGCCTTCGGCGGCGGCTTTCATTGCGGCGTTGATTTCTTCCTTCGTGGTGGATTTTTCCGTCTCCACCGTTAGATCGACAACCGAGCCGTCCGGGGTTGGAACGCGCATGGAGAAACCGTCTAATTTTTTATCCAATGCCGGAATAACGAGTCCGATGGCTTTTGCGGCGCCGGTTTTTGTCGGAATGATCGACAAGGCAGCGGCGCGAGCGCGGCGAAGGTCTTTGTGCGGGAAGTCGAGGATGACCTGATCGTTCGTGTAACTGTGGATCGTATTCATCAAACCACGTTTAATTCCGAAACTGTCGTTCAGAACCTTGGCAATCGGAGCAAGGCAGTTTGTCGTGCAGGAAGCGTTCGATACAAAGATGCAATCTTTGGTTAGCATCTCGTCGTTGACTCCCGGAACGATCGTGGCGTCCACGTCTTCTTTCTTGTCGGCCGGAACGGTCAGGACAACTTTCTTAGCGCCGGCTTGAATGTGTTTCATCATTCCTTCACGACTGCGGAACTTACCGGTCGATTCGACGACGATATCAACGCCCAACTGTCCCCACGGCAACATAGCCGGATCTTTTTGAGCAAAAATCGGATACTTTTTACCATCGACGATAATCGCGTTTTCTTCGGCTTGGATTTCGCCCGGGAATTTGCCGTGGACGCTGTCATATTTCAGCAGATGTGCCAGTGTTTTTGCATCCGTTAAATCATTGATGCCGACAATCTCGAGATCGGCTTTTTTGTAAGCGGCCTTGAAAACTAACCGGCCAATTCTACCAAAACCATTAATTGCTACTTTTGTTGACATATGAACTCCTTCTTAAAGTGATTAATTAAAATTATTTCAATAAACAAAAAGACAATTTCTTAGATGCCGAATTTAATTTCCCGCCTGAACAGTTCCAAGTTTTTCCGCATCGACTTAAAATAGTAATAAATCAGCGTGTAAAAACCTAGTTCATTAACGTTTTTATCTTCGCTGTTCATATCCTGTCGTCTATTTACTTTTGTCAGAATCGATATTCGTTGCTTGCGGAAGAGTGTAACCCGCGGAACGGATTTTCGATGCATTTTGCGAAAGAAATTTCCGAATGTTTTCCATTGGAATGATATGCGTTATTCCATACTGGATTTCCACATCTTGTTCAACGAAAAAATCGCCATGATACGGCAGATGATCGTCATATTTCGTTAAATCGAAATGTTCCGGTGGTTTGATTTTTAAATCGTACTCGGCAGCGGCCGACCGCGCTATGCCGACCCATTCAAAATTCGGGACACCGTCACGAATGGCGAGGACAATTCCACCGCTGAACCCGCGGTTGAACAACGCATCGAGTAAAAAACTACCGTCCTTTCCACGATTCGGATCACTGACGATTCCGGTCGTCACCATTTTATATCCGCGCGGAAAACCCAGCAGATAAACGAAACTGCCCCATTCTAGGTCTTTTGCATTTCCAAGTGGATAACTAAAAACCGGGATGTTATGAAATTGGCCGTCGATAAATTTTTGACCCAACAAAGCGATGTCAGCGTTTTCATCGGAAGCGACAACCTCAAACTCACCGGAACTCGGTAAATCGGACGCATAATTCGTCTGTTTTTCTTTAAACGAGATGCTCTGGACGAACTCTTTCTTCAGATTATCACTGTTCTGATATTTGATAATCGTATCCGGGAAATCGATGATATGCGCACAGGTTAACAGTAAAAGTTTACTGCCGTCATTGGAAATGATACATCCTGTTCCGGAAGCGGTGTTACTGAAATAAATCTGCTGGGTCGTATTGTTTTTTAGCGTACTCGGATTGATTTCTGTCGGACGAATTTGGCTGTTTTCTGGGAAGACGTAGGATTTATAATAGGCGATGGAATTCAGGAGTTTGATCGATTCACTGATGTCCTTTAACTGATGGGAAACGTTCCGGTTAGGAAACTCCGAATCGTAGCGTCCGTCGGAAAGAAAGGGTGACGCTGTCTGAGGGATATGTCCGCCGCAGGAAATCCATCCCAACCACAGCGCCGCCAGAAAAACCGTTCCACTCGACATCTTCATTGCAACCTTCATTCGATTCAAAATAACAATAACAAGATAAGACGAGAAAAGAAATAAGTCAAATCCCTTATTTTTACCAGGCGAATTTATCTCGATAGGTGATCTTTCCTGCCGGAATTTTTCTTGGAAATCTGTTGATTGATAGATAATTTTACTGGCTTTTTTTCAGGGTGCATAGCTCAGTTGGTAGAGCATCGGCCTTTTAAGCCGTGGGTCGTAGGTTCGAATCCTACTGCACTCACTACCCAATTTTCAAGTCAGACTATTTTACGGTGTGCAAAAAGTGTCTCTCATTTTCCATGAACATCTCATGCGGGAGAGGTGCGTTTACAAAACAACCTTCTTCTCGACGGAGAGACTGGTAAATCCTTTTTTGAGAAAAATATAAACTAAGATGAAAATGAACAGACAATATATGGAGGCGGATATGCAACTGAACATTCCAATAAATCCCCGCGCCTTCCATCGCCCGGTGTGCGACTTCGCGATTTCGGCACGGAGTGATGCGTCCCGACTCTGTCGGGGAAACAACGTGGTTGAAATTATCTAAAAATGAGCTTACTTTTAACCATGAAGATAGTAGACAAAGGAAATACGATGCCCTCTGACTACAATCCGAAAGCCAAAACCGCGACATTCACGATCTTTCTTATTCTTGCCACAATCCTCACCATGTCCTGTAAGGAGTGTCCGACAGAACCGGACGGATATTCGATCGATATTTCAGCCGATTTTGTGGGCGCATCCAGAGTCAGGTTATTGGTAAGCGTTTCCGATTCCGGCAACGTCCGCGAGTTCGGAATCAAACGAGATGGAGCAGTCATTGTAAAATGTCAATTGTCCGGAAAAGATACTCTGATTACCGATAACAGCGTCGAACCGGCAACCGCCTATCAGTATGAAGGTATAGTCTATAACAATGATGAGATCAGCGACCATTCTGAGCCAATCGAAGTGACTACCTTAGATACAACCAGCCATGAGATAGAATGGACGATATCCCGGTTTGGGTATATTGGCAGTTATCTGAGAGATGTTTGTATCATTTCGGAAGATGACATCTGGGCAGTAGGATTCATCGAAACCGAAGAAACGATGCATAATGACACACTCGATCCCTACAATGCTGCGCACTGGAATGGAACAGAGTGGGAACTGAGAAGAATTAATCCGATAACCATAACAGGTCAAAATTATTCATCTAGCATTAGTGATATTTATGCGACATCGACGAATAATATTTGGGCAGTTTATGGTATTCCAATGTATTATGATGGTAACAGTTGGATTCAATATCATTTATTCAATATGGGATATGAAATGTCTGGTATTTTGCTTCAATGTTGGGGACCATCATCTAACAACATGTATTTTGCCGGGACAAATGGATGCTTCGTACATTATTCAAATACTAGTTGGACTATAATTGAAACAAATACCAGTAGAACAATCAATGATATTCATGGTCTTTCATCTGATCTGGTATATATGGTTGGCAGTGATCAGGATACATGGTCGAGCAACTTCATCATCTATGAAGATGGCAAGATCAGAAACATGGATTTCCCGGATACTTGTGTGCAGGCGGTTTATGCGACGGCGTGGAACGACGTTTACTTAGTAGGACAAGGCTTGTTGTACTATGATGGCAGGAAGATAAACGACTGGCAATGGTCGGACGATTTACCGATGAATCTTTTTCAATCTGTCAGTGGCAATGGTCCCAACGACATATTTCTGGCCGGTCATTTTGGAACAATTATTCATTACAATGGGAAGACCTGGAAATACTACAACACACTGAATAATACGAACGTCTTATTAGGTGCAGTTGCGGTTAAAGATGATGTCATTATTGCCGTCGGCGATTATGGTCAACAGGCAAATATTTATCATGGAGTACGAAATTAAGAAAGAACGATTAATTATGAAAAATCTAATGATGTCTTTATTGGTACTTATAACAACCTCGATCCTTCCACAGATGCCACGAACCAGAGAAAACGGATGATCATTCGTCAGGCAACTCTTGCTGACAACGCGTCTTTGCTCGAACTGGCGAGACAAACACCTTCTCGCGGCGTTATTACGATGTATTCAGACCAATCGCCGGATTTTTTTAAATTTCTGTACATGGCGAGTGACGATTATATCGTGTGGGAGGCGGATTCTGACGGTCATTTAGATGGAACTGCCGCCGAAATGTATCAGAATGTTCGGTTTTCCGGTGAACAGGTTTCACTACTAACAGTTGGCGAGATGAAAGCTTCGCCGGATGCAAGAACGGCGGTGGGCGTTTCCCTGCTGAGACATATCGCGAAAAATCCCGCTAATCGTCCGCGCGATCTTGGCATTGCCTATGTGTTAGAGGGTAACAGTCGCGCAAAGCGTCTGTATGAGCTTTTCCTGTCAAAAAAATATGAACACCGCGATCTCGGTAATGTAAAAAGTTCGCTTATCATTCCTTACCGGTTTTTTCCGGTGAATAGTGAATATCACATCCGGAAAGCTCAACCGGACGACCTGGATGCGATCGCAGAAATCCTTCGGGAAACGTATCGATCATACGATTTGTCCCCGGAATTCACTTCCGAATGGCTCGGGCTGGAACTTCAAAAAACAGATTCGCTGAGCATCCGGGATTTTGACGTCGCCGAACTGAACGGCCGCATCGTCGCCTGTGCCGCGTTTTGGGATCAGACGGACGTCCGGAAAAAGATCGTACTTGAATTCAGTCCGGTGATTCAATTGGCTATGGCGCTGTTTCGATCATTCGGGCTGCTCCTGAATTTTCCCGAACTTCCGAGAAAAGGAGAACCGCTGAATTTCTGTTATCTCCGGTTTCCTGCGGCGCTTGAAAATCATCGTTCAGCCTTGAAGGCGATCATCCGGCTACGGCTTAATTTTATCAGACGAAAACGCCACTTTCATGCGCTCATCGCCAGTTTTCATCAATCCGATCCACTGAAAGATAGCATTTCACGGTTGCCATATATTTCGGTTAAAACGCATGTCATGATCACTAAATTGTCGGAAAAGATCGACCTGTCCGCAAACGATCCAAAAGAAATTCATCCAATTTATACCGATTTATCGCTGGTATGAGTAAATTAACCGCGAAAATTTATGATAAACGACCCTGATAAGTAAGATAGACTTTTTTTGTAAAATGGAGAACGAATGATAGGATTAATACAGATACTGGGCGGATTGGCGCTCTTTTTATTTGGCATCCGGATGCTCAGCGGCGGCATGGAAAAAATCGCCGGCGAACAGATTCAAAAGTGGCTCGACCGGATGACCAGCAATCGTATCAAAAGCGCCGCATTCGGAACGATTGCCACCGCCATGCTTCAGAGCAGCGGACTATTAATGGTGATGATGATCGGTCTGATTAACGCCAACCTCATGACCGTTGCAAAAGCGATCGGCGTGATGCTCGGGCAGGAGATCGGCACGACGCTCACCGCTCAGATCGTGGCATTTGATATCGGTTATTATCGTCTGCTTTTGGTGATCGTTGGTTTAATATTCATTGAATTTTTTGAAGAGCGCGGCTGGAAAAAATACGGCGAAATTCTCTTTGGTCTGGGTATCATTTTTATCGGCATGAGTTATATGTCGAAATCTTTGGATGAACTCATCAAGATCGGTTGGATCAGCAACGGGCTCGTGACGATGGGTCAAACTCCGATGGTCGCCGTCGTCGCCGGATTGATCATGACTGCAATTACGCAAAGCAGTACCGCCGTCACGAGTTTGGTAGTGGCGATGGGCATGAGTATGGGGCCGACCGGCAATCCGATCATCACTTTATCAGGCGCGGTCGGATTGATTCTGGGTGCGAACATCGGTTCCTGCATCACGGGATTGATCGCGTCGATCCGGTTGTCTGCCGCGGCGAAACAGGCGTCGTTTGCGCAGATTTTTATCAATGTTCTCGGCGTGGCGCTCTTCCTGCCGTTCATCTCGCAGTATGCCGGATTGGTGGAACTGACATCCTCACAGTTACCCCGTCAGATCGCCAACGCACACACGATTTTTAATTTAGTCGTCAGTCTGGCGCTTTTCCCGTTCGTCAAGCAAATCGCGTGGGTTGCGGAACGTCTCGCGCCGGTGAAACCGAGCAAAACAAAACCAAGATTAACCGCCTATATAGACGAAATGCAGATCAAGGTTCCGGCTGTCGCTCTGACGGAAGCGGCTCGTGAATTGACAAGACTCGGCGAGGCGTCGGCGGAAATGTTGGAACAATCCTGTCAGGCGCTTGTGGGGAAAAATACGGAACTTGCCAAACACGTGATGGAGCGGGAAGATAAGTTTATCGATCCGGTTTTTAAACTGACGGTGGATTTTGTTAATAAACTGCTCTTGCAGGATGATCTGACCAATGAGCAAAAGAAACGTTGTTTTCAGTTGAAAAATCTACTGATGGACATCGAACGCGTCGGCGACATGGCAGAAGATATTTCTCAATACACAATGAATCGAATCCAGAATAATTTACATTTTAGCGACGACGCGCTCGTCGATCTCAACCGGCTCTGGCCGAATGTCGTAAATACTTACCGGACCGCGTTGAAGGCTTTTGAAACCAGCGATAAAAAAATGGCGGAAGTCGCGTGCAGGTTGGAAAGCGAATTCGATCTCATGTACTGGGAGGCGCGTCAGCATCACATCGACCGGCTGAATGAAGGCATTTGTACATCGGAAGCGCACGTCGTTTTTACGGAAGTATTGCGGATACTGGAACGCGTCAGCGATCATGCCGATAATCTCGGCGTTAGTGTAATGCGGGCATAAAACAAACCGATCTTTATTGTCGCGGTTTTATGACAACACTCTGTCCTGCTTGATATAATATATGTTGTCAGTTAATCACTTTTTATTCAAAGGTTATCATTCTCCGATGAAATTCTGGATTTTCTTTTCGGTTTGGCCTAACTTTCAGATGTTCGGTAGTCATTGAAAAAGAAATTGGAGATCGCATGAAAAAGAGAAGTTGGTGTTTGAACCTTTTAGCGGCAGGCATGATCCTTTTTCCTGTATTGTTATCCGCGCAAATCGATAAACTGGTCGATAAAGTTGCCGGAAAACAGGACATGCAATTTCAAAATTCCGTCGTCGATCAGGCGCGCGGAGACAAATCGACGTTCAGACAATTTATTGCCGATTCTCTTCGTTTGGTCTATGACGAAATCCTGCAGGAGCAGGTTGATTCGATCGGCGTCGTTTACTCCAATCAGAATAACTCCCTTCTCAACGATCTGAATACGGCATTGGAACGCATTCAGAACTTATCAGATAGCGTTTCCATGTTTTCCGGTATGTTGACAGGGAAGGATCAATCGCCGGCAACGAACGATCCTGTTTTCGAAGCGAAGTTTTTTTCATTTGCAAAAGTGTTGAGGCAGGAAGAATCGAAAAAGAAGGAAAATATCTTCAAACTCTCTTCGACCATCGAACAGATTGCTCCGTTTCAACTTCAGGAATTGCAGAATTATCTGAATATATTTTATCCGGCAGCCCGGTGCGATTCCGTTCAGGATTTCATCACGCAGGTTTATATCCGGACGAACGATTGGAGCAACGCGGAATATTCGATCCTGAAATTCCTGTATTTGTATCCGGATTCGCCGCTCTTTGATGAGGTGCAGAGCCTCCGCTCGGCGATTTTCCAGACGGAGAAATTCTACAAATCCAGTTCGGATTACCTGATGCGGTTGATCAATGAAGTTCCCGAGTCGGCGACTCCCGAAGAACGTTACTATAAATTCGTCGAAACGCTGCGCGATTTCATCGATGCTCCGATCCGCCAGCATTTCATCCCGGAAGCGCAGACGTTTCTCAAACTCTACCCGTATTCTTCTCACGCGGACGTCGTGAGCCTTTGGATCGCCGAAGCCTACGAGCGGAACGTTCAGCCGCAGAGCGCCTTTCTTTCCTACCAAAAGACGATGCTTTTTTATCCGAACACACCTTTCTTTTCGCGTTGTCTGTTTCGATGCGCCGACATTCAGCAAAAACAGTTTGCCGAGTATGAAAACGCGATACGATCCTATTTGTTCTATATTGAAAAGTTCGGTCGGGATTCTCTCGCATTGGACGCGCAATATCGCATCGCAAAAATGCTCGATGAAAATTTGTCCGAATGGGAGCGCGCCGTGAAAGCGTACCAGATCATTGCGGATAAATATCCGACGTCACCGCAGGCGATTCCCGCTTTAATGCGAAAAGCGGTCATTCTTTCGACTAAAATGAGCCTGATCGAAGAAGCCGTCAAAATCTACCAATCCATCGACGAACGTTATCCGGAAACGCCGGATGCGTTATCGGCGCTGGTGGCATCCGGAGATTTATACAATTCACAAAAAAAGTACGAATCCGCCGTCGGTCAGTATATGAAAGTATTTCAGAAATATCAAAAGTCGGAAAAAGCAATTTCAGCGTTGGAAGAAATTGTAAAAATTTATTCCGAAAAGATCAAAGACAACGACAAAACAGTCGAGACTCTCAACCTGATTATAGCCAATTATCCCGGTACGAAAGCCGAGGCACGCGCAGTGAAGCAATTGGCGAAACTCGAAAAAGCCAAACAGCCGTGAGGCAGGTTGATTCGGTAGATTAAGTAGAATTGGTTAATTAAGTTTGAGTCGGCCTGTAGGCAGTGACCCGAATCTCAGGTGTTATAGTAAACCCGTCTATATTATTGTTACGACTTATAAGTCGTGGAATTAGTTCAACACGATACACGCCGGACTTTAGTCCTTCATTATTGAGATAAAGTTCAATCTTTTTCCAGATTCGCTAGATCTATTCAGACAGTCCGAATCAACCTATTTATCTGAATCCGATCAATTCAACACAATATACCTAATCCAACCTTTATACAAGCCCGTCATTTTGATTGTTTATTTATCCATCGGAATCTAAATTTCACGGTTTAAAAATGGTGGTTCAAATCAGGTTTTTATGCAACATAAATTAGGAATCATAGGCGAAACGGGAATATACCATCTGGTAGTCAAATCCAATCCGCTGGAAATGAAATACGAATTATTGTTGAATAAATATCTTTAAATCAAATCTCAGGAGGTTTTGTTAAGTGATTAAAAAGGTTCCGCCAACGGTTGACTTCATCGCGTTGGAACATGAAATGCTCGATTTTTGGGAAAAGAATCGGGTCTTCGACAAATTAGTCATTCAGAATTCGACAGCTCCCCGGTGGTCTTTCATCGACGGTCCAATCACCGCGAATAATCCGATGGGCGTTCATCACGCTTGGGGACGAACGCTGAAAGATATTTTCCAACGCTACAAGGCGATGAACGGCTTCCGCACGCGCTACCAAAACGGCTTCGATTGCCAGGGACTGTGGGTCGAAGTCGAAGTCGAGAAGGAACTGGGATTCAAATCCAAACGCGACATCGAAACCTACGGCATCGAAAATTTCGTTAATAAATGTAAAGAGCGCGTTAATAAATATTCCAAAATCCAGACCGAACAATCAATCCGTTTAGGATATTGGATGGATTGGAACAATTCATATTTTACGATGTCTGACGAAAATAATTACACGATCTGGCGATTCCTGAAAAAATGCCACGAAAACGGCTGGATTTATAAAGGGCATGACGTGATGCCGTGGTGTACGCGTTGCGGAGCCGCGCTTTCTGAACACGAGATCGCCACGGAAGGTTATAAGGAAATGACGCACATGAGCGTCACCGTCCGGTTCCCGCTGATGAACCGAGAAAACGAATATTTATTAGTTTGGACGACGACTCCATGGACACTGACATCGAACACCGCCGCCGCGGTTCACCCGGAAAAAACGTATCTGAAAGTTCGTCAGGGGACGGACGTTTACTATCTGATCGAAGGCCGCGAAAAAGAGGTGATGAAAGGCGAATTCACTGTTGAAGCCAAACTGAGCGGGAAAGAGATGCTCGGCTGGAAATTTAACGGGCCATACGATGAATTGCCCGCACAGAAAAATGTCCAGCATGTTGTCATTCCGTGGGAAGAAGTCACGGAGACGGAAGGCACTGGCATCGTCCATATTGCGCCAGGATGCGGTCAGGAAGACCACGCGCTCGGTGTGGAGTTCGCTCTTTCAACGATCGCGCCGTTGGACGAATTCGGTAATTATATCGACGGTTTCGGTTGGTTGACCGGCAGAAACGTCGATTCAATCACCAAAGACATTTTGAAAGACCTCGACCAAAAAGGGATCAAATACCGCGCTGATAATTATAAACATCGCTATCCGATCTGTTGGCGCCACGGAACCGAATTAATCTTTCGGTTGGTCGATGAATGGTTCATTTCAATGGATGGCGCCCGGCAGGATATGATCGATGTGACGAAGAAAATCCGCTGGATTCCCGAATATGGCCTGACGCACGAACTCGACTGGCTGAAAAACATGCACGACTGGATGATCTCCAAGAAAAGATATTGGGGTTTGGCGCTTCCGATTTTTGAATGTCCGTCCTGCAAGCACATCACGGTTATTGGAAGCAAAGAAGAATTGAAAGAACGCGCTGTCGAAGGTTGGACGGAGTTCGACGGTCATTCGCCGCATCGTCCGTGGGTTGACGCGGTGAAGATCAAATGTGAAAAATGCGGTGAAATCGTCAGCCGGATTCCCGATGTCGGTAACCCGTGGTTAGACGCCGGAATCGTCCCATATTCGACGCTTCATTACACGACAAATCGTGCTTACTGGGAAGAATGGTTTCCCGCCGATTTCATATGCGAATCCCTGCCGGGACAGTTCCGGAACTGGTTCTATTCGATCCTTGCGATGAGCACGGTTCTGGAAAATCGCGAACCGTTCCGTACGATCCTGGGACACGCGCTTGTCAAAGACGAGCAAGGCAAAGACATGCACAAGAGCGCCGGAAATGCGATCTGGTTTGAAGACGCCGCCGAGAAAATGGGCGTCGATGTGATGCGCTGGCTTTACGCCGATCACAATCCGGTCAACAACCTGAACTTCGGTTATAATATCGCGCAGGATTTCCGGAAACACGTCATTACGCTCTGGAATTCATACTCGTTTTTTGCGACTTATGCGGAACTCGACCAGTTTTCGCCTGAGAAAAATCACGTTGAAATTAAAGATTTGAGCGAACTCGATCACTGGTTATTGGCGCGACTGAACCTGTTGATCCGCGATGCCCGGAGAGATTTCGACAATTTCGCGACGCAGAAAGTCATGTCAACCATCGACGAATTCCTGGAAGTTTTATCTAACTGGTATATCCGCCGAAGCCGCCGCAGATTCTGGAAATCTGAAGACGATAAGGATAAATGGGCGGCTTATCAAACGCTTTATCAGGCTCTGAAAGACTTGATCTTGGTGCTGGCGCCCGTCATTCCATTTGTCACGGAAGCTATTTATCAGAATTTGGTGCGCGGACTCGAACCATTGGCCCCGGAAAGCATTCACCTCGATAAATTTCCTGTCGCCGACGAATCGCTGATCGATGAAAGCCTGCTTCGCAAGATCGATTCGGTCGTCAAGATCGTCGAAATGGGACGCGCCGCCCGCAACAAAGCAAATCTGAAAGTCCGCCAGCCGCTGCAGAAGATCATTGTAAAGTTACCGAAGAGCATTTCACCGGATGAAATACTTCCGCTGTCGGATCAGATACTCGAAGAACTGAACATCAAGAGAATCGAGTTAACGCACGACGATAGCGCGCTTTTCTTTGTCACTATCAAGCCCAATTTTGCGACGCTGGGCGTGAAGTATGGAAAGTCAATGGGAGAGATCACGACCGCCATTCGCGCACTGAATCCAGACGAGATATTTAAAAAAGTCGAAAGCGGCGTTGCGATCGAACTGACACTTACCGACCATACGATCCTATTGACGAAAGACGAATTGATCGTTGAGAGAAAAGACGTCGAAGGATTTTCAGGCGTCGCCGATGGCGAATATTCCGTCGGTATCGATACGCGATTGACGGAAGATCTGATCAAGGAAGGTTTGGTACGCGATTTCATCCGCCACGTACAGACGATGCGGAAAGAGGCAGATTTTCGGGTTGAGGACCGTATCCGGATTGCATTTTCCGGGCCGGAAGAAATCTGCATTGCGCTGGCGGAATTTGAGGATTATTTAAAAAACGAGACTCTTGCTAATCAAGTTCAGAGTACGTATTTTCAAGGTGAATTTGACAGGGAATTGAAAATTGGAAATCATATAGTTCATATTTCGATTAGTCGGTTGAACTAAAGGTTTTGGAGACAAAATATGCCGGAGAATTTAAAAAAGAAGAAATGGAGCAACGAAGACCTCGATTATTTTAAAACGTTGATTCTGAAAAAACGGGAAGAAACAATCAGGGAAATCAAACGGCTGGAATCGATTACGGTAAATGATAATACACGGCAGGACAGCACAACGCTTGACTCGACCTATTCGTATCACATGGCGGATGTCGGGACCGATTCGCAGGAACGTGAGAAAGCCTTTCTCTGGCTCTCCCGTGCAAATAAGTACCTGACTCACATGAATCAGGCGCTGGAACGTATCAAAAACGGTGAGTACGGCGTCTGCATCGAATGTGGCGAACTAATCCTGAAGGAGCGTCTCGAGGAAGTTCCACATACTCAGCATTGCGTCAAATGCAAAAATAAACCCAAGGGTTGATACAAGCTCGCTTCCTCTCATTATAAAATTTCAGTGGACAATCACGGCGGTTTTGTTTACCTTATTTCGGAATGAAGAGGTTAGTTCGGAAATCCAAGAAGCACAAAACACAAGAGTGAATAATCAGACAACTACGTTTACAGCAGGTTTTTCACGATGGAAAGACTAACGATCTTGTTCCCGTAGGCAGGACGTTTTCTCCAAATATAGACCAGGACTCAGGCGTATCATGAGCGATGTATCGGATCGATTGTTGACTTTTTCAGTGGAAATGGAGTCAGACATGCGATTGGATATTTATCTTTCCGATCGCATCAAAACGCTGAGCAGGTCGAAGATTTCCAACCTGATCCGCGCCGGATTTGTAAAGGTCAATCGGGCAACCGTCAAGTCGGGATATTCATTACGAACTGGCGATGAAATCAGCGTTGTTCTTCCATCGCCCGAACCGAGAGAAATTCCACCGGAAAATATACCGATCCGAATTTTATACGAAGACGAATATTTCATCGCAATTGATAAAGCGCCGGGAATGGTTGTGCATCCCGGGGCCGGCGTTCTTTTAGGAACGCTGACAGGTGCGCTCCGGAATTATACAAGTCAGTTGAGTTTGGTCAACGGCCCGATGAAACCCGGGTTGGTACATCGGTTGGATAAGGACACGAGCGGCGTCATTATTGCCGCTAAAACCGACGAAGCGCACTGGAAAATCGCCC
Organism: Fidelibacterota bacterium; assembly: GCA_028719225.1. Taxonomy (GTDB): domain Bacteria; phylum Fidelibacterota; class UBA2242; order UBA2242; family UBA2242; genus 0-14-0-20-45-22. The sequence goes on from JAQUKI010000014.1 coordinate 19,714, forward strand.
GACTCTTTGCCGAGCGGCAAATTTACAAAGAATACCGCGCGCTGGTTTGGGGAACACCGGAACCGAATATCGGTCTGATCGATGCACCGATCGGAAGAAGCCAGAATAACCGAAAAAAATTCACCGTGACGCAATCGGGAAGAAATGCGCGGACACGTTATGAAGTCTTGCAAGATTTCGACATCATGTCATTTCTCAAAGTGATTCTGGAAACCGGCCGCACACACCAAATCCGCGTTCATTTCGCGCACGTCGGTCATCCGGTCGTCGGCGATCCGACTTACGGTGGCGGCATAAAATACCTGCTCCGCAATACCAAGGCGGAAAACGATCTGGGAAACCGCGTGATGACTTTAATCCGACGCCAAATGTTGCATGCTCACCGAATCCGGTTCGTACATCCGCTGATCGACAAAGAAATCGAGATCGTGGCGCCGATTCCCGAAGATTTTCTGGCGGTCGAAAAGATGTTGGTGGTAAAATGAGCGAAGAATTGACGACTCAGGATTTACTTTCGCGATTTACCCGTTATCTCAAGCAGGAACGCGGTTATTCCGTGCATACAATCGAAGCCTATGAGCGCGATATCAATCAGTTTTTCCTCTTTTTTGCCGAATATTCGAATACGGTTCCGATCCAAATTAACGATGTCACTAAAATCGCCGTTCGTCATTATCTCGGGATGCTCTCGGAAAACAGTCTGGAGATGACCTCTATTTCGCGGAAGTTGGCGGCGCTGAAATCTTTTTTTAAATTTTTAACGATCCAGAAAATAATCCCGGGAAATCCGGCCTCGATGGTCAAATCACCGAAGACGAAAAAACGGCTGCCTGTTGTCGTTTCCGAAGATCAGATCACCCGCGTGATGGAAATCCCGGACATGACTACTTTCATCGGCCAGCGCAACCGCGCGATCATGGAATTATTTTACAGCAGCGGTATCCGGTTGAATGAACTGCTGTCGCTCAATATCGGCGACGTTAATTTCCACAAAATGACAATCCGTGTTCTGGGAAAAGGCTCCAAAGAACGAATCGTGCCATTTACCAAGCACGCGAACGACGCATTGGAATCGTACCTTAAATTCCGAAAAGAAGAATTTGGAGATTTAAAGTTTGAAAATCCGCTGTTCATCAGCAGTCTGGGCAAACGGATTTCCAGACCCTGGGTTCAACAGATTGTCACCGCGCTCCTCGAATCGGTTTCGGAACAGGATCATATGAGTCCGCACGCATTGCGGCATTCATTCGCGTCGCATCTTTTGGACAAGGGCGCGGATTTGAACGCCGTGAAAGATATGCTGGGACACAGCAGTCTCAGCACGACGCAACTTTATACGCACATTCAAATCGGAAAACTCAAAGAAGTCTATAAACAGGCTCATCCGCATGGTGAATAATCAACAAAAGAAGGAGTAATCTTATGAACATCGAAATGACATCGAGACACTATGAACCTTCTGACCGCGTGAAGGAATATGTTAAGAGCGAACTTGCCCACCTCGGCGAATTCGAAAACCTGATTTCCAAATGCAAAGTCATTCTTGAAAAAACCAAGGATGGAGAAACCATTACGCTCACACTTCATGTCTCAGGAAAAGACATGATTGCCACAGAATGTACGAACGATATGGTAAAGTCGATTGATTCCGTCGTGGAAAAAATGGGTCGGCAGTTACGTAAATTCAAAGAAAAAAGGATTTCCCGTTGATGGAAAACAATTTGACAGTCGAAAAGCTTTTCAAAGATAATCGTAAGAAATTGCGACTTAGCCGGATCAACTATGGCGTCGGGCAGGAGCGGTTGGTCAAATCAGAGAAAATGAATCGTCCGGGGCTTGAACTCTCCGGTTTCTGGGATTACTTCGATAAAACCCGCATCCAACTTTTTGGGATGAAGGAGAAGAAATATCTCGATACTCTTACCGAAGAGGGACGCATTCCAATTTTTAAAAAAATGTTTTCATCGGAAATTCCAGCCGCCATTTTTGCGCATGGTACAAAACCATTTCCGGAGGCGATCTCTTTCGCTAACACACATAATATTTCGCTGATGTCCACACCGCTGACAACCAGTCACATCATTTCACAGATGATGGATTATTTGGACTGGCACCTTGCACCGTCGACAGTTGTTCATGGCTCGTTGGTCGATGTTTATGGCGTCGGTATTTTACTGACGGGACGAAGCGGCATCGGAAAAAGTGAGATCGCGCTCGACCTGGTTGAACGAGGTCAGAGGCTCGTCGCTGACGATCTCGTCAAGATCATTCGCCGCTCCGACAACGTCATCATCGGAACAGGAATGGAAAACCACGAGCATCTGCTCGAAATTCGCGGACTGGGAATTGTCGACGTGAAAAACATTTTCGGAATCCGCGCGATTCGCCAGCAGAAACGTGTCGAAGTCCTCGTCGAACTTCTGGATTGGGACGAGAAGAGTGCTTACGAGCGAGTCGGAACGACGCAGAAAAGTACGAAAATTCTGGGTGTTGCGACGCCGCATATCCGGTTGCCGATCTATCCCGGGAAAAATATTACCGTCATTGCCGAAGTAATTGCCCTTAACCATATTCTGAATTACATGGGTAAAAACGCCGCGAAAGATTTCCAGAAAAAATTGTTGGCGACCATTCGGAAAAAGACGCTGCAAAACAATCTCGAATCTTACCTGAAAAAGGATTATGAATAACCGGAGAAACTCGAAATGAGAGCCATTATTCCAGCGGCCGGTGTCGGCGAACGACTCAGACCGCTGACACTGACCAAACCAAAAGTGTTATTGCCTGTCGCTGACAAACCGATCATCGGACATATTTACGACCGGATCATTTTGTCCGGCATCCGGGACGTGACCGTTATCGTCGGCTACAAAGCCCAACAGGTGATCGATTACTCAGAGTCGAACTTTAATCTGAACTTTCGATTCGTTCATCAAACCGAACGACGCGGCCTTGGACATGCGGTCGGTTTGGGATTGGAAAACACAGACGAACCGGTCCTGATTTTACTCGGAGATACGATACTCGATTTGAACTTCACCGAATTCGCAAAAAGCAAAGAGAATGTCATTGGCGTGATGAAAGTTGATGATCCTCGCCGATTCGGTATGATCGAGCTGAAAGACGGCTGGATAACACGGCTGGTCGAAAAGCCGAAGAAATTCGACGGTAATCTTGCCATCGCCGGGATTTATCTCGTGCAAAATCAGTCGAAACTGAAGAATGCCGTCGATCAGATCATTGAAAAAAATATCACGACAAAAGGCGAGTTTCAATTGACGGACGCGCTTCAAATGATGCTTTCTCAGGGCGAGAAAATAAGAACGGAAATGATTGCGGCGTGTCATGATTGCGGCACGCGGGAAACGTTACTGAAAGCCAACCGCATTCTGCTGGCAAATCTTGAACCTTCCGGAAAACAATATCCAGGTACAACTCTCATTCAGCCGGTTTTCATTCATCCGGACGCGGTCGTTCGCGAGTCTATCATCGGTCCGTATGTCAGCATTGGCGCCGGCGCGGAATTGATCCGCTCGGTCGTAGCCGATTCTATCATCTCGGAAAAAGCCATTTTGCAGGATGCAAAATTGAATAATAGCCTCATCGG
>JAQUKI010000015.1 GCA_028719225.1 Fidelibacterota bacterium
ACCGTTTTTCAGCGGAATGAGAATTTCGTCAAAACCGTCACCGTCCAGATCGCCCCAGACGATTTTGGCAAGATCGATTTCGCTTCGATTGATATTCTTGAGCGAGGAAAAATAGACCGGTGTAGAATTAAAATCAGAGCGATATACTTCGATCTCAAGATCCTTTTTTCCGCCGAAGATCAACAAATCTTCCCCGGGGAATGTGTCCAAATCCGCCGAAACGGCGCGGAACTGTAGAAAACCAAGTAAAACTTTCAGATTAGAAGACTGAAACAGAATTTGCGTGTTGTTTTCCGAAATTTGACCGTTGAAACAGATGATCGAGATGCCCCTGCCCGGTCCGATAGATGAAATGACGAGGTCATTTTTCCGGTCGCCATTCATATCACCCGCATCGATAAAAAGCGGTCGTGGACGTACGGATTGTTTTTCGGCGATGTTGATAATTGCAGTCGGTTCTTTAGAAAAACCGTCTGTGTATTTAAAAATGTATAACGATCCGGGATTAACTCCCGAAACGATTTCTGAAATGCTGATTACCGCAGCGATTTCCGGAGAACCGTCGCCATCCAGATCACTCACGGTGACATCGGTAAAATCGCCATTCAGATTTTCTGGAATCGCGAATTTCCACAGTATATTCAATTCCCCGGAAGCCGTCGATTCGAGGTGTACCAGATAGGTCGAACGCGGAACGTGATTGCCCTTGGCATCGATTTGCGAAGCAACTCCGATTATATCAAAAAAATCATCGTTATCAAAATTGAAAGCGCCAGCCGTTTTTAGTAAAATCGTATTGGTTTGGGCAAACGGATATATATCCGGTTCGCGTATCTGAGACCAACTCGGGACGGAAAGCATAAGAAAAATTATTCCGGCGGAGACGAAATGGAAGGGTCTTTTTACATTCATAATCCGTATCCAGGTCTTTTCATATTTATACAATATTCCAATTCTGCATGGAATATATTGGCCTGTCGTCTAAAAATCAAGCAAAAATTCCGTAACCCGATTCCCAATGAAGTTGAAAGGCTGCGCGTTATACACGGCTTTTAAAGAAACTTTTAATTTTTCAGATACAGGAAGTTGCCGTTTGAAATGCGAATAAATATTCTTAAAATTCGGCGTTTTAATTAGCAATATCGTAGGATTCTTTCTCATCAGTTCTAACAAGTTTAACCGTCATTAAAGGTAAAATATGAAAGTCTTGACAATCAATTCCGGAAGTTCATCGGTCAAATACCAGATGATCGACACGCACACGCAGCAATCGCTCTGCCGTGGACTCGTCGAACGCATTGGCATTAGCGGAACCTGCATGTCGCACACCCGCGCAGACGGACACAAAACGAAAATTTCAAACAATATTACCAACCATCAGACAGCCATTGAAGCGATCCTGAAAATCCTCGTTGACCCGGAACATGGTATTCTCAGCGATTTAGGCGAAATCGAAGCCGTCGGCCACCGTTTGGTTCATGCCGGAGAAAAATTCAAGGAATCCGTTTTAATCGACAATGAGGTCCGTGACAAACTATACGAATGTATCGAATACGCCCCGCTCCATAATCCACCAAACATCAAAGGAATTGAGGCCGCAATGGAAAATCTGCCCAATACGCCAAATGTCGGCGTTTTCGACACGACTTTTCATAATGCCATGCCTGATTACGCGTTCATGTACGGAATTCCGTATAAGTATTACAAACAGCAGGGAATTCGCCGGTACGGATTTCATGGATCGTCTCACTTATACGTTTCCCGGCGCGCCGCCGAGATCGTCGGAAAAGATTACCGTGATCTGAAAATCATCACTTGTCACCTCGGAAACGGCAGCAGTATTGCCGCCATCAAGGGTGGTATTTCCGTCGATACATCGATGGGTTTTACACCACTGGAAGGTGTTATCATGGGCACACGGTGCGGCGACATCGATCCCGGTTTGATTTTCGCTATTGCCGCGCGTGAAAATTTCACACTCGACGAAGCGAGTTCGTTCTTCAATAAACAGTGCGGTCTGCAGGGCATTTCCGGTCTTACCAGTGATATGCGTGAAATCGAAGCTGCCGCGGCAGCCGGCAATTACCAGGCACAATTGGCGCTGAACGTTTTCTGCTATCGGATTAAAAAATATATCGCCTCCTATATCGGTGTTCTGAACGGTGCCGACATTGTCGTTTTTACGGGCGGGATCGGTGAAAATTCATATACCGTCCGCAGTCAATCGACGAAAGACATGGATCAGCTGGGAATCGAGCTGGATGAAGCCAAAAACTGCGAGATCCGTTCGACGGAAAGCACAATCAGTTCGGAGAAATCCCGCATCCGCGTCATGGTCATTCCGACCAACGAAGAGTTGGTCATCGCCATGGAAACCGAACGTATTGTCGGCCAACATCGCGGCAGGTAAAAAAATAATAAACGCCCCTTTCTGATTGTTACAGTAACTGCCGAAAACAATCGCCCAAATATGCGGATCGATCCTTCTTTACCTTATCGTTTTGAGTTGCCAATCAGTGATCTCTCGTCGGTAGTTGTTCACTATTTAACAATAAATTGCGGCTAAATGGACCGATTTTTCCCGGATTACTGTTACAACCAATTCATTCGTTGTTGTGAATTTAACCGTAAAAAGAAGAAAAGATTAAGTCAATTTTCTAAACGACTTGTTTTTAACACGTTAACAAGCCTAAAATATCAACAAAATCGCCACCGTCTGAAAATATTTTTCATTCCGACGGAAGAAACTCTTGACATTTAAAGTTATGTCTCTTAACATTTAGTTAGCGAATGAAGTATGTGTAGTTAATCAATAAGGAGGTTTTATCATGGCAGAAAAAGTTGCAAAATGTGGCGTCAAGAAAGAAAAGGGTTACCTCTACTACCTTGACAAGAATGGAAATGTTGCTCGTTCGAAAATGGCTCGCGGTGGCGAAAAAGGCGGCGGCGCAGTCGTTATGGCAAAATGTGGCGTAAAAAGAGAAAAGGGTTATCTCTATTTCGTTGACAAAGCCGGCGACGTTTCCCGTGCGAAAATGGCTCGCGGAAGAAAAGGCTAATTCCCTTTCCGCATCAACTATTTTCTTTTTTAAATGTCCAAAGACTCCGTTTTATAACGGAGTCTTTTGTTTTTATCAAAATTCCCGTTATTTTACTGAGTGTCGTTATTAAATCTAAATTAAAGAATCATGGAACAACGCCTGAATCCCAAAGACAGAATTCTCCTTTTCATCAGCCTTCTCTGCCTGATCGGCGCCAGTCTTTTCGAGTATAAAAACTACGGAAAGGCATTCCCGGAACAGAATATCCGTTTCGATGTGGGTAGAAAAGAATCGCGGCAGGTTGCCGAACAATTCCTGCAGCAAATGGATATTTCGGTTTTGGACTATCATCACGCGGTCGCGTTTGACTATGACGATCAATCCAAGACTTTTCTGGAAAAAGAGGTCGGCATCGAAGAATCGAGAAGCCTGCTCAATGACGACTTTAAAATCTGGCGATGGTCCAACCGATGGTTCAAACCACTTTCCAAAGAAGAACTAAAAGTCAACATTTCTCCCGACGGAAACATCACGCTATTCGAGCATGCGATCCCGGAAGAGGCCGCCTCACCGAGTATTTCTATCGATCAAGCCAAACGGCAATGCACCCAATTTCTGACGGATATTTTGAAAATCGACCTGAAACGGTGGGAATTCCTGGAAGAAAAAACACAGGTCAAGCCGAACCGCATCGATTATGTCTTTACATATAAAAAACGAGGTATCGAAATCCATGAAGCGACCTATCGCCTCGACGTTACGGTTCAGGGAAATCAAATCGGCGAGTTTCACGAATATCTGAAAGTCGCCGAGCAATGGACGCGTGATTATCAACATCTTCGATCGCTTAATACAACGACTTCCGCCACCGCATTTTTCTTTTTTGTATTAATTCTCATCGCGGCGCTTGTCGCGTTTTTCCGGCAGTTGTCGCAAAAAAATATACGCTTGAAGACCGCTTTTATTTTCGGCGGGATTGCCTTTGTACTTCAATTACTTTCTGTCTTGAACGAAATCCCGGTTTTGATGTTTCAGTTCGATACCAATCAGACTTTGAGCAATTTCTACGGATCGATCATCCTGAAAGCTTTCTTTGAGGCATTATTTTACGGGATTCTCGTTATGATCGTGACAGGCGCTGGAGAAGCGCTATACAGAAGTCGCTATCCGAAAAAACTTTCACTGACCGGCACTTTTACACTGCCGGGAATTCGGAGCAAATCCTTTCTGATGAGCGCCGTTATCGGCATTTCTCTCGCCATCGTATTTATGGCGTTTCAGACGATTTTTTATCTAATCGGTAAAGATCATGGTGTCTGGTCGCCGGCGGATATTTCATATTCAGACGTTTTAAATACGGTTTTTCCGTGGTTTTTTGTGCTGTTGACCGGTTTTCTTCCGGCAGTGACCGAGGAATTTACATTCCGTATGTTCTCGATCCCGTTTTTCGAAAGAATCCTGAAATCGCGGATGTTGGCCATTTTGATCCCGGCAATAATCTGGGGATTTGCGCATGCCAATTATCCCAACCAACCATTCTGGATTCGCGGCTTTGAAGTGGGACTATTCGGAATTTTTATCGGAGTCATTTTTCTCAAATTCGACATTCTGACCGTCCTGATCTGGCACTATACGGTTGATGCATTATACACTTCATTTATTCTGATCAAGACGAACGATCCATATTTGATCGTCACGGCGATCGCATCCACGTTCATTATTCTCGTTCCGGTGGTTTACAACCTGATCTCTTATGCTCGCCATCGCAGTTTTTCAGACATCGCACCTTTGCTGAATGAGTCGCAGAGCCCGGAACCGGAACAACATAAACCGATGAGTTTTGAAATTCATTTGCCGGAACGTAAATATGAATCATTGTCCGCCAAACAAAAAAAAACCGGACTGTTTCTTATCATCCTGTTCATTTTCATTCTGTTCTTGCCGAGTGAACGCGTCGGCGAGTTTTACCATTATTCGGTTTCGCCAACCGAAGCCGTCTGCACTGCAAAGGACTTCCTGACGAAACGTGGTGTCGATCCCGAGAGTTTCCGATACGCTGTTGGGTTGAACAGTTCCTACGAATCGCTTCAAGGCCAGTATATCCTGGAAAAATCTTCTGCTGAAAAACTAAACACGATTCTCGCTCAAAATCTAAAAAACACATCCGTCTGGAGCATTCGCTTTTTCAAGCCGCTCCAAAAAGAAGAATATCAGATATATATCCATCCGATAGAAAATATAGTCGTCGGTTTCGATCATGCACTGGACGAAGATGCGTCCGATTTTACTCTCAGTCAGGAAAGCGCGAGATTTCGGGCTGAAGAATATCTCACTCAGCAAGATTACCATCTGGGTGATTTTCACCTCGTCGAATCATCGTCAAAGAAATTGAAGAATCGAACAGATTTTACGTTCATCTGGGAATCCAACAAAGATCACCCTGCCGACGTCGAAAATGCGCATCTCCGCCTCAAATGCATGGTCAAGGGTGACGATGTCTCAACTTTTGAAATCCAATACAGACTTCCGGAGGAATGGAAACGCACCGAAACACAACAAACGACAGGGAAAACTATCCGACTCTGGCTCATGATTTTAACCGGCATTATCGTTATTATTGCGGCGATTTCCGTCGTTTTAAAAAATGTAGATCGGTTCAGAATTCACTGGAAAAAGCCGCTTTTCGTCGTATCGATTCTGGCAACATTGATTTTTATCAATCAAATGACTTCTTTCCGTTACGCCGCTCTTGGTTACGATACCAGTTGGTCGTTCGGCGTGTGGAAATTGGCTTACACGGTCATTTCCGCTTTTAAAGCCATGGGATTCGGCGGCGGATTGATCCTGATAATGGCCGCTTTTCTCATCTTATATCCGACTGCCGGCAACATGTTGAAAAAAGAACAGCGCGTTTTGAATTCCGGAGACGCGGTTTTAGGAGCGGGCGTCGTAATCGCTGGGATTCTCGGCATAATGCAGATCCGTTACTGGCTGATCGCGAACTTCGTACCTCAGGAATTCGCTTCAACTTTTTCGGTTCCTTACTATTTATCATATTCGATGCCGCTCGTTTCCGTCGTGGTTAATCCGATTGTCCGCGGAATTGCGATAGGCGGATTTCTCGCTATCGCCGTCTGGTTATTGAAGAACGGTTTGTCAAAACCAATTTACCGGATATTGGCACTTGCCATGTTGACGTTCATTTTTCAGCCGACCGGAATTCAGACAGTGACGGGATTTTTGGCAAATGCGCTTTCGATCGGGCTAATAATCATTTGGATTTCGATCGGAGTCGTCTATTATTTACGCGACAACATTCCATCCTATTTTTACACAGGGATCGGTTTTTGCGGCATTCAAACCATCATCGAACTTATCCAGACCGGATCATCTCAGGCTCGAGTAATCGCTTTACTGATGGCGGTTGTCATCGGCATGACCGCGATCTGGTTATTGACGGAGAAGAAAGATTTCGGATGGATGAAATATGCGAGACGCTTCATCGACAAATCTCACTCAAATAAAAACCTATGATTAGTGAAGAAAATGAAATCGGAATGACCAATCCAATCTGTGAATTTTCCGACAATCCACGCCTTTCCAAGGCAATGGCGGAAAGTCCAGACGAAATCCGTTCTTACATCGCACAACTCTGCAAAACGGTCAAGGATTTATCTAAAATCGGCGCGGCGCTTTCCGCCGAACACGATCTGCCAAAACTTCTTCAAATGATTTTGGAACAGGCAATGTTGTTCACCAACGCCGATGGCGGAACGCTGTATATGACGAACGACGATCAAAAAACGATGCGGTTCGAGATCGTCAAAACAAACTCGCTGAAGATCAGTATGGGCGGAACATCTGGAAATCCGATCAACTGGTATCCGGTAAAATTGTACCTCGACAACGGCGTACCGAATCATGCAATGGTCAGCGCGCATGTCGCACTGACCGGCGAGACCGTTAATATTCCCGATGTGTATGATGTGAAAGGTTTTGATTTTACGGGCACGCGTGCTTTCGACACTAAAACTGGTTACCGTTCCAAATCCATGCTCGTCGTTCCGATGCGAAATCACGAGAACGAGATAATCGGCGTCGTGCAAATCCTTAACGCCATCGATCATCTCTCAGGCGAAGTAGTTCCATTTTCGCATGCCGCGGAAGAAATCATCGTTTCTCTCGCATCACAGGCGGCAGTATCCATCACTAATACACGCCTGATTCACGACCTTGAAAAATTATTCGAATCGTTCATTCAGGTCATCGCGTCCGCAATCGACGAAAAATCGCCCTACACGGCCGGTCATATTCAGCGCGTCGCCGAACTGACGATGATGATCGCGCAGGAAATCAACAGCATCGACGCAGGAAAATACGCCGACATTCACTTCGACGCCGACAACCTTAAAGAATTGCGGATCGCCTCATGGATGCACGATGTCGGCAAGATCACCACCCCCGAATACGTCGTCGATAAATCGACCAAACTCGAGACGATTTATGATCGCCTGAATACCGTTCAAGCCCGATTTGAAATTCTCAAGCGCGACGCGACGATCGCTTTTCTCGAAGAAAAACTCAAAGCCACCGGATCAGTCAAAGATTTCAATCAGATCGATAACGAATTGCAGGAACGACTCCGGCAAATCGAGGCCGACTTCCAGTTCGTTAAAATTGCAAATACGGGCGGCGAATTCATGGCGCCCGAGAAGATTGCCAAAATCCGACAAATTTCCGAAAACCGGATCGCCGTTGAGAATTCTGTCGGACCGATCTTAAACGATGATGAAGTGATGAATCTTGTCATCCAGCGCGGAACGTTAAGCGAAAAGGAACGCCAGATCATCAACAATCACGTCGTCGTGACAATCAAAATGCTTGAAAAATTACCATATCCTAAAAAACTCCGCCGCATTCCGGAAATAGCTGGCGGTCATCATGAAAAACTCGACGGTACCGGCTATCCCAATCATCTGACGGAAGATATGCTAACGCCACAATCCAAAATCATGGCGCTTGCCGATATTTTCGAGGCGCTGACGGCAAAAGACCGTCCGTATAAAAAAGGTAAAACGCTGTCCGAGGCGATGAAGATCATGACATTCATGGCTAAAGATCGTCACATCGATCCGGAACTTTTCAGGATTTTCGTCGAGAAGAAAATCTATCTTACCTACGCGCAAAAATTCATGGATTCTTCACAGATCGACGACGTGAATATTACCTTTTGACGGTCTCCCGATTCGTATGAAAACGCTTTTATCCGCCAATTCAAATTCCACAGATCGACAGGACACACGTCCCGTTCGGAAAAATCAAATCCTCGAGTTGAAGATCGACCGGCTGGCTTTCGGCGGTGCGGGCATTGCCAGAGTTGATGACTACATCATTTTCGTCGGAAACGAGGCCGTTCCCGGACAGATCGTCAGCGCGCAGATCACCCAGGCAAAATCGACTTTTGCCGAAGCCAAAATACGGGAAATCATTCAACCGGGCGATCAGGAAATTCCTGCACCTTGTCCCTATTTTCATCACTGCGGCGGCTGCAAACACCAGAATATTCCTTATAAACTTCAAACTGATTATTTTCACCGGCAGATCGTCGAAATCTACCAGCATCTCGGACAATTCGATGACATCAAAGTTCAACCGACAATTCCTTCGGAAAAGACACTCCGTTATCGCAATAAAATGGAATTCGCGTTTTCCAACCGTCGATGGCGGATCGGGCAAACTGACACCGAAAAACCGGAGAATTTTGCGCTCGGTCTGCGCGTTCCCGGCAACTACATGAAAGCCATTGACATCGACGACTGTCTGATCGCACCCGAAGAGACTCCGATTGTTCTCCGGCTGGTTCGTACTTTCGCGCTTGAAAATCACATTCCTGCTTTCGACACAATCCGGCACGACGGTTTTTTAAGACATCTTGTCCTCCGAAAAGGCGAACACACCGGAAATTTGATGATCAATATCGTTACTCATGACGATTCGCCGAAAATCTTCGAGCCATTAATCGTCCAATTGAGCAAAGAACTCCCCAACCTCGTTTCGGTCGTCAATACCGTCACGCGGGCAGTTTCCGGAACAACGATGGGCGAGAAGACGAACCTGCTTTTCGGACAGGATTCCATCGAAGAAAAACTTGGCAATTTATCATTTAAAATTTCCCCCGCTTCATTCTTCCAGACAAATACCGGGATGGCGGAAAAATTGTACGAAACTATTCAATCCGCCGCCGGAATCCGGAAGACAGAAACCGTCTGGGATTTGTACTGTGGAACCGGGAGCATCGCGCTCTTTTTAGCAGAATCCGCCAGACAGGTCATCGGTTTTGAGATCGTACCATCGGCGATTCAGGACGCGATGGAAAATGCCTCGCGAAACGGTATCGACAACGCCCGATTCATCCGGGGCGATCTCGATCAATTGTTCCGGAAATCCCCGGAACTGCTTTCCGATCTTCCAGCGCCGGATGTATTGGTCATCGATCCGCCGCGAGTCGGCATGCATCCGAAACTTGTTCAGGATATTTTACCGCTGAATCCATCCCGCATCATTTACGTTTCCTGCAATCCGTCAACGCAGGTCCGCGATCTCAAAACCATCTGTCAATTGGGCGGTTACCATATCGAATTCGTTCGGCCGATCGATCTTTTTCCTCATACGCCGCACATCGAGGTTGTAACCAAGCTGACACGGTTTTAAATCTTCAAGTGGTTTCTTTTCCGTCCGAAATCAGAAAAATATATTGAATATTCCCTCACTTTTTCTTAGAATCAGCGGGCGTTTGAGTCAGCGATAGAAAGAATATGAATAGAGTTCGATCGTACCCGACAGTGGTTTTTAGTGGTTGCAGTTACCTGCTTCAATGGACTTTCACCGCAATCATGGTTCCGATAGGCGTCGTGCTGGCTGTGGTCAAATGGGAAATACCCCTGCGATTCGGTCATTGGTTATGGGCAAACGGACTTTTCTGGCTGATGGGAACGAATGTCCGCATCATTGGAAAAGAGAACGTTTGCCCCGATAAAAACTACATCCTCGTCGTCAATCATTCGAGCATTTACGATATTCCGGCGATTTTAACGGTTTTCCCGCGGCTGGCTTTTATCGGAAAAGAATATCTGATCAGAATTCCGGTTTTCGGAACGTTGTTATCGCGGACCGACTATATTCCGATCGATCCGAAAGACGCTGTCAAAGCGCACGAATCGATTACAAAATCGATCGAAACAGCCAGGTCGCTGACAATTGCCATTTTCCCTGAAGGAACCCGGACGCTCAACGGCAGGATTGGCAGATTTAAAAAAGGATTCGTTCATATTTTCTGGGGAACCAACCTCGATGTTCTGCCGATGACACTCAACGGTCTATATGAACTAAAACCCAAAACGCGCTTTACCATTGAACGAAAATGGCAGATCGAAGCGGTCATTCACCCGCCGATTCTCAACGAAGAACTCATTAAAATGACCGATACCGAGATCGTTGAAAAAGTCCGTTCCGTCGTGCTTTCATCTCATAAAATATATTTACCGAACGGTACTTACAAACTTGAAGGGAGTAAAAAAAACGAATAAAAATCAGTGGGGATTTGTTTTAAATCCGATCGCAGGAAACGGATACGCAGGTGACATTCTCGAAAAAGTAAAGCAGATCATTCGGGATCGAAACCTGAATGCCGAAGTTGTCCTTTCCGAACGTAAATATCATGCAACGGAAATCGCCCGGGAATTTTTAAATAAAGGATACGACCACATTGTTGCCATCGGTGGAGACGGCACGATTAACGAAACCGCTCAAGCATTAGTCAATGTTCCGGATGTTAAATTCGGAGCTGTTTCAGCCGGAACCGGCAACGACTTTATCCAGATTCTCGGTTTTTCTGACCATTTCACCGAAAACGACTGGCGTATTTTCTTTGAAGAAAACACCATTAAAATGGACGTTGGCGTATGTAACGGTCATTATTTCTTTAACGGACTCGGGATTGGGTTTGATGCCGAGGTCGCCGCGCAAAATTACGCAGGAGAAGGCGTTGTCAAAAAAGGCGGAAAAAACAAATACCTATGGCACATTGTCAGGACGCTGCTCATGTATAACGAAAAGACCATGCTCACAACGTCTAATGGCTCGATAACAGAGACAAAATGTTTTATCAATACAGTATCGAACGGCAGACGATTCGCCGCCAAATATTTCCTGACGCCAAAAGCCATCGCTAATGACGGATTGCTCGACGTTTGTAGTATCAAAGAACTTCGCTTATTCCAGCGTTTTGGAATTTTTTTACAGGTACCAACGGGAGCGCATTTAGAAAATCCGCACGTCAACTATTACGCAACCGATAAAATTCACATCGTGTTCCCATCGAAAATGCCTTATCATCTGGACGGCGAAATTTTCTATGATTCGACGTTTGACGTAACCATTTTACCGTCAAACGTTAACATCATCTACAATCCGTACGGCAATCATTATTTCATGAAATAATTTTCGGATCTGAAACACCGAACGGTAAATACAGATTGTCTATTACAGACAATTGTACGATCAAATATATTGGCCAAAATTAATAAGGTACCACAATATACTTTGTCGTTTTACAACGGTTAATTATATTGCTCAACAAAACTATACAAAATGAATGAACAAAAGGATTTTTACCATTAATTCAATCTCTTATAGGTGGCTGTAATGAGCGGTTGGCTCCGCAATCTTATCTTACCGGAAAGGTTTGGCCGAGTTATTATTAGACGAAAGACCCGACAGAAAATCATCGCTCTGACTTTTGACGATGGCCCAAATCCGTTAACAACTCCCCGAATTGTTGAATTATTGCATCGTTACCAAGCCCGGGCTACTTTCTTCGTGAATGGTATCAACGCCCGAAAATATCCCGAACTCATCAAGACAACCAATCTTGCCGATAATGAAATCGGTAACCATACTGAAACACATCCTTATATCATTTTCAAAAAGCAAAAGGAAATTATAAAACAGATCATTTCAACAGATCAAATAATCCGAAAAACCGGTTATACCGGGATAATTCATTTCCGAGCCCCCTACGGCCTTATTCTACCATCTCTAAACCGAGTTTTACGCAAAATGCAAAGACATCCTGTTTCCTGGACTTTTAGCCTCCTTGACTGGCAATGTCCGGCGCCGGAAGTAATGTTCCGGCGTTTCATCCGAAAAATCATCCCGGGCGCAATCGTCCTCCTGCATGATGAATTTACGATTGAACCGTCAAACCGGGAAAACACTGTAAAATTGGTTGGAATGATTCTGGAAAAATATTCAACCGAGGGATATCAGTTCGTGACAATCAGCGAATTAATGAGTATCGAAGAATGATTCTTACTACAGATTCGTTTTTCTCAGTTGAATGCCCAGTTCTATTAACTGTTTTTCGTCAACCGACGTCGGAGAACCGTCCATCAGCGATGAAGCGCTGGTGGTTTTCGGAAAAGCGATAACTTCCCGCAAATTGTCAGCGCCCGCGATGATCATGACGAGGCGGTCGAATCCGAGTGCGATTCCGCCGTGAGGCGGCGCGCCATACGCAAGAGCATCCAATAGATAACCAAATTTCATGCGCGCTTCGTCCGGAGTAATTTTTAGTGCTTCAAACATCCGCTCCTGCATTTCAACAGTATGATTCCGGATGCTTCCGCCGCCGATCTCACTGCCGTTAATGACAATGTCATAAGCGCGCGCGTGAACTTTTCCCGGCTCGGTCCATAAAAATTGACATTCATCGGGATCCGCCGAAGTGAACGGATGATGCATCGCCACGTAACGATTTTCCTCATCGCTCCATTCCAGCAAAGGAAAGCGAGTCACCCAAAGCGGTTTAAAAACACCCGCTGGTATCAAATTGAGCATTTTCGCGATTTCAAGACGCAAGAAACCGAGAGATGGATAAGTGATCTTCGCAACATCGCTCACGAAGAAAACGATGTCGCCGATTTTGGCGTCGAACGCGTGAATCAATTCCTTTTCAACCGGCGATAAAAATTTTGCAATTCCGCTTTCCCAGCCTTTTTCAGTCAGTTTAGCGAATGCGAGTCCGCCCGCGCCCCATTGTTTGACTTTTTCCGTAAGTTGGTCGGTAATCTTCCGCGTGAAAAATGCGGCGTTCTGAGCGCAAAAACCGGCAACGACTCCGCCTTTTTCAAGCGTCGATTGAAAAACTGCGAAAGCGGTTTTCGCGGCAAGTTCATCGATCGTCTGGATCGGGCAACCGAATCTCAGATCGGGTTTATCACTTCCGAATTGACGCATCGCGTCGTCATATTGCATTCTGGGAAAAGGATTGTCGAGTTCGACACCGATGATCTCCTGAAAAATCTGTCTAAGCATGGTTTCCGTCAGATTCATGATGTCTTCTTCGTCGATAAAAGACATTTCGACATCGATCTGACTAAATTCCGGCTGACGGTCGGCGCGCAAATCTTCATCCCGAAAGCAACGGACGATCTGAAAATATTTATCAAAACCGGATATCATCAGTAACTGTTTGTAGGTCTGCGGCGATTGCGGGAGCGCATAAAATGTGCCGTGATGTAAACGACTCGGAACCAGAAAATCACGTGCGCCTTCCGGTGTACTTTTCGTTAAAAATGGCGTTTCGATCTCATAAAATCCGTTGGCAGAATAAAATTTCCGGACAGCTTGCGCGGTGCGATGCCGAATGGCAATAGTTCGTTGCAGTTCTTTCGTCCGCAAATCCAAGAAACGATATTTCAGCCGCAGGTCTTCCAATCCGGTCGAGCGGTCAGTAACCTGAAACGGAATATTCAAAGATGCGTTTAGAATTTCAAGTTCCCGGGCAACAATTTCGATCTCGCCGGTTACCATTTCTTTGTTTGCCGAATTCTCCGGGCGAAGCCGAACGGTTCCTTTGACGGCGATAACATCTTCGGCGCCAAGTTTTTTTGCATTCAGAAGCGCGGCGTCCGCCGTTTCCGTGTCAAAAACGATTTGCGTAATTCCGTACCGATCCCGCAGATCGAGAAAAATAAGTCCGCCGTGATCGCGTCGTTTATTGACCCAGCCGTTTAGAACGACCGTCTGTCCTTCATTTGATTTTCGTAACTCACCACAATTGACTGTGCGTTTCAATTTCATGACAATTCCATAGTTGATGCTTATTGGTCGGATTTGGGAGATGCCGCCGATTCCGGATTCGCAGTCCTCATAACGCATCGACCTTCGAACGCGGCACCCTCTTCGATGACGATTTGAGAGGCTTTCACATCACCGACCAGACGGGATTTCTCGCCCAGAACGACTTTCCCGCTGGCGTCGATATTTCCCTCGATCTTGCCGCTGACCTGAACGTTGAAGCCGGTCAAATTCCCATGAACGGTAGAAGTTGCAAAAATGGTGATTGCACCTTCGGTCGTGATGTCGCCTTCGATTTTTCCGTAAACAATGATGTTGCCGTCGCAATTAATATTACCGGCGATCAAAGTATTTTCACCGACGATCGTGTTGATCGTCGATTCTTTTTTAATGATTGAGTCACCTTTCATGAGTTCATCTTTCTACGTTTTTCAACGATTTATCGGATAGTTTGTATGAATAGACCATATCCTGCGGATTGACGGGCTTTCCTTCCTTCCAGATTTCAAAATGGAGATGGGGACCTTTGCTTTTACCGGTGTTTCCCACGAACCCGATTACATCTCCGCGATTCAGATATTGGTGCGCTTCAACGTAATTCCGCTGATTGTGACCATAGATCGTAAAATATCCGCCGGAATGATAGATTATCACCGTGTTCCCGAGATCGGGAGTCCAATTCGACAAAACGACGACTCCGGACGCAGACGCCTTGATCGGTTCGCCTTCGGTCGCGACGACATCGACGCCGAAATGGTTATCACCGCCGAATACACGATTCACTAAAAATCCCTGCGTGATATAACCATCTACTGGCGGATAGATTGGAACATTGTCGAGAAAACTGATCCGCGCTACTTCCTCCGGTTTCTGAGTCGCTTCCATCTGCGTGATCGCCATGGAGTCATAGGCTGACGAATCGCCTTCGGGAATCTTCAAGTCGCTTCCCAAAACCGAACGAATATATTGGTCCATTTGTCGAATTTGATTGTAGTCGCTCAGGATTTTCGTCACTTTGATCCTATCTTGAATGAGAATGTCATTTTCCGCCTTGATTTTGTCGTATTGCAACGCCTTCGGGAAAAAAGTAAATATGCCAATGAAAAAGAACAATAGAACGATTACGCCGAAAATAAAAAGAAGACGAGCTATATGATGATCAAACGTCATCTTGAACGGTTTTTTGCTACCCGTTGACATCAAATGAATCGTAAAATATCTTTTTTCCGGCTTGCTCACTTTTCAACGTCCTCGATCGATTCAAAAATATCCATCAGGCGAGTCAGATCTTCACGGGAATAGAAGTTGATCTCGATACTGCCTTTATTTTCGTCGCCGCGAATTTTAACACGCGAACCGACGATATGCATCAGTTTTTCTTCGACGATTTTTACATAATTGGTTTTGCGGACAACTTTCGGTTCTGCAGTTTTTAGTTTGACCGAACCCATGTTTTTCACGAGCGCTTCTACAGCCCGCACACTCAACCCGTCACGCTTAATCCTTTGCCAGAGATTTAATTGTTGTTTTTCATTTTCGATCGAAAGAATCGGCCGGGCGTGTCCGGGTGTGATTCTATCATCGCGTAAATCCTGAATGATCGGTGCAGGTAAATTTAATAACCGTAGCGAATTGGTAATAGTGGAACGGTCTTTTCCCACTTTCGTCGCGATTTCTTCATGAGACAAGTTGAATGTATTCGCCAGAACCGCGTAGGCCTCGGCTTCATCGACGGGATTTAAATCTTCCCGCTGGACGTTTTCTATCAGAGCGAGTTCCATCATCTCGACATCCGTTTTGACGGATAAAATATACGCCGGAAGCGACTTCAGTCCGAGTTCTATCGCGGCGCGAAGACGTCTTTCCCCGGCGATCAGCTCATATCCGTTTTCAGTCTGACGGATGGTGATCGGTTGAATAAT
Organism: Fidelibacterota bacterium; assembly: GCA_028719225.1. Lineage (GTDB taxonomy): Bacteria > Fidelibacterota > UBA2242 > UBA2242 > UBA2242 > 0-14-0-20-45-22. The sequence continues at coordinate 16,103 of JAQUKI010000015.1, forward strand.
TCCCTTCTCATGGATAGACATTTTCAGTTCGTTCATCGCCTGTTCGTTGAAATCTTTTCGTGGTTGACGCGGATTGGCGCGTATTTTATCAACATCGATTTCGGCAACCTGACCTATCGTGTTGAAATCCGGCGGAAATTCCGGAATGATCGCGCTTAAACCTTTACCTAATCTCTTGACCGTCATTCTTTAAAAATTCTCCTACCAATGCCATATAATCCTGAGCGCCAGGCGACGAAGCGTCATATAAAATGATAGGCTTGCCGAAACTTGGTGATTCTCCAAGCCGAACATTCCGCCTGATCACGCTCTGATAAACTTTTTCTTTGAAAAAACTCCTCACCTGTTCGGTGACTTCCTGAGTCAGACGTAACCGAGAATCACTCATTGTAATCAGAACACCTTCGATCTGCAGATTTCGGTTAAGACTTTTTTGCACCAATCGAATTGTATTCAGCAACTGTCCCAAACCTTCCATTGCGTAGTATTCGCATTGGATCGGTATCAGAATGGAATGAGAGGCAGTCAGGCTGTTTATCGTCAATAAACCGAGAGAGGGCGGACAGTCGATAATAACATATTTATATTCCTTTTCCAGTGTCTCAAGAGCCTTTTTTAAAACCGTTTCACGGCCAATCATCGAGACCATTTCGATCTCGGCTCCCACCAAACGCGTTGCGGAAGGCGCAACATCCAGAAAGGGAATTTCAGTCGTTTGAATCACGGGATTGATATCCTCGCTATCGATAAGCACTTCATAAATGCTGTTTTCGATGTTTTTATAATCAATTCCGCAGCCGATGGTCGCATTGGCTTGCGGATCAAGATCAATTAAAAGTGTACTAACTTCGGAAACAGCCAATCCGGCCGCAAGATTGATCGCGGTTGTGGTTTTTCCAACGCCTCCCTTTTGGTTTGCAATCGTAATTATTTTGGGCATTTTATCGAATTAATCTAAGTATTATCAATATTTTTCAGACACATAATCCATATAACAAAGCTTTGCAAATTTAAGTCCAGACCCTACTAAAAACAAGAAAAAGGACTGGACATTTTTGCACCAAATTCTTCATTCTCCGGAATGCCAAACTTCGCTATTCAAGGAACAAAATCATGTCTTCACAGCAATCTGAAAACCGACAAACATTACGAGAATGATGGACTATTGAGAATTCAGATAGAAGTACTTTGATCACATGATTTTTAAAAAATATATGGCTTTGTGCAGAATAAATATTTCTTTTCGGAAAAATGCTACTTAAATTTAGGGCATGAACGATGTTTGTATAAACGTTCGCAGTAGAATTAACATTGGGAGGAACTGAGTTGAAGAAAGCATTGGTTTTTGCAGCAGTTCTGTTGTTTGTCCTCGGATTAGCTGGTTGCCAGAAAAAAACTGAAGTACCGGCCACGGAACAGACGATTGAACAGGTACCGACGGACACCGCAGCAGTTGACAGCACCAAATAAGTACTGTTCATAAGACGTTAATTAGCCCCCACAGATTTAGAATCTTGGGGGCTGATTGGTTTCTATAGGTCTTGTAATATTTACAATTGAGATCTAAAGCATAACTGGAATTCGCTTTGTCGCCTGACAAGATTCGGTCGTTAATAGAAAAATCATCTCATTATTAAATTGCAGGTTTATCTGTTAATTGGTGCTCGTCGTCGTATTAATCATCATCTTCATAATAGAAGGCTCGAAGATTTTTAACTGCAAAATTCGGATAGTCCGATTCAATATACATATCCGACGAGAATTCCAGTTTCCAACTGGTCGTTTCACCCGGCGCAAGTTGATAGTTCATTTTGCAATTATCGCCGCCGAATTTAAACTGATAGGTATCGTCGGCATAAAAATCCCCTTCGACGTACCAAATCGGATAAGCGATTTGAGAACCTTCATTCTTGACTGTTCCGATGATCGTTAGTTTCTCTGAAGTATACGATCTGCTGGTGATTGCAAAAGTCATGTGACTGATGACCTCTACGTCCTTTTCACCGGTTACAACCGGACTTTCGCACGAAAGTAGAAATACCATCAAAAATAGACAAAGACAAGTTACTTTTCCCACCAAGCTATCAAAGCGCCTGAATGACCTGAATTGAATTGGAACTGTGTTCATTTTACGACTCCTTTTCATATCAACTTTTATAAAATGATAAGGAATATTTATCACAAAGCCAATACTTTTGTGCAAACCGATCGGGTTGCCTCGTTTTTCGACAAATCTCTTGTAAATCTCCATAAATACGAGAAATTTTATTGTGATTTGTTTAGGATAAGGAAAAATGGCAGAAAAAAATATTGAAATCAAAGGGGTCGATCCGTTATTGGTTTTCGGAATGAACGACACAAACTTGACATTGTTACAGAAAGCTTTTCCAATAAAGATTTTCGCGCGCGGCAATAAATTGATGCTTGACGGCGACGAAACATCCATTCGCCAGATCGATTCTATTATCGGGGAAGTGTTATTGACAATCAACCAGAAAGGAAATATTTCCGAAGATGATATTCAGACGCTGATCAATATAGAAATCCTCGGAAAACGCCCGGCGGCTGAAAAGATTACCGCTGATTCGGTGATCCTTTTCAAGAAGAACGGGATTATCAAACCGCGATCCGCTAATCAGGAAAAATATTACCGTTCAACGTTGAAAAACGACATCGTATTTGGCATCGGACCCGCCGGAACCGGTAAAACCTACATCGCGGTCGCTATTGCAGTCGCCGCATTGCGAAACCACGACGTTCAGCGCATTATCCTCACGCGCCCGGCGGTCGAAGCCGGAGAAAGCCTCGGATTTTTACCGGGTGATTTAAAGGAAAAAATCGAGCCATATCTCGCTCCGCTTTACGATGCGCTGATGGATATGCTTTCGATGGAAAAAGTCACCGCTTACACCGAACAACGAGTCATCGAAGTCTTACCATTGGCATATATGCGCGGTCGGACATTGAACAACGCCTATGTCATTCTCGATGAAGCACAGAACACTACATCCATGCAAATGAAGATGTTTCTGACGCGTCTCGGCGCCAATTCGAAAGCCATCATCACTGGAGATATTACTCAAATCGACATACCGGATAAGGCTCATTCCGGCCTCATCGAAGCCAAGAACATTTTACAGAATATCGACGGCATCGACTTCGTTTATTTTGAACCAAAAGATATTGTTCGGCATCGGTTGGTCAAGGAAATCATCAAGGCATATAACAATTTGAACGGCGCGACCGAATAATATTCCACGACATCCAAATTTCTTGAAATAGAACTTCTGTTTCGCTGTAATCGCTCCCTATCGTTCCAATTGTTTATTAGACATTAATAAACATTGGAATGGTACAATTCTTATTTTTTCTATATAGAAAAAGCTACGTATGCAGTTATGATCTAATCTGTCTATTAAATTTTTCCGTTTTATTCAACCAAAAAGGGGCTCTCATTTCCGAAAGCCCCTGATGTGGGAGGTTAGAGATGCAAGGTTTTATTTGGGTACTTCTAAAGTCGCAAAGAAACTGCTGTTGTTTCTCAGTACCAGCACTAAAATGAATTCGCTGTCAACACCTTTGATGGCCTCTTTATAATCGGCAAGGTTCTTGATCTCCTTATCGCCGATCCGTTGAATGACATCACCGGGACGAAGGATTTTTCCAGATTCAGAACGTGAATCGACGCGCGTCACGACAACGCCTTCAATTTCTTTGTCGAGACCATATTGTTTGGCGAGTGCGGACGTAATCTCATCGACATTGAATCCCCATTTGGATGACGATTGTTTGGAGTCGCCAACGGCAATATTCTCATCATCGGGTAAAGTGCCGAGTTTGACCTTGACGGTCTTATTCTGTTTGCCGCGCAGGACGACGATCTCTTTTTCTTTTCCGATCTCGGCATTGGAAACGAGATTGCGGAGTTCGGACGAATCGTCGATCTTTTTCCCATCGAATTCTACGATGACGTCGCCGACTTTCATTCCGGCATCTGCGGCTGGTCCGTCTTTCACGACTTCGCCGACAAGCGCACCTTTGCGTGAATCTAATTTCATAGATTTCGCGATTCGGTCATCAACATCCTGAATCCGGACACCAAGCCACGCGCGGGTGACTTTACCGTCTTCGATCAGGTCGGTCATGATTTTTTTTGCCAGATTGATCGGAATAGCAAAGCCGACGCCGAGATTTGCCGGAACGCCGCCGTTGGTTGCGATCGCGGTGTTAATACCGATGAGTTCGCCGCGAATATTGACCAGCGCGCCACCACTGTTGCCGGGATTGATCGCTGCGTCGGTCTGAATGAACGATTCATAGTTCGAATTGTTGATAATATTGCTTCTGCCTTTGGCGCTGACGATTCCCGCCGTTACCGTGTGATCCAGATTTTCCGAGAAAGGAGAGCCAATTGCCACAACCCATTCGCCGACGCGCAAAGCGTCGGAATCGCCGAGAATCGCCGGTTTCAAATCTTTTGCTTCGATCTTGATCACAGCCAAATCCGTCCGAGGATCGGTTCCGATGATTTTCGCCTCATAACGGCTTTTATCCATCAGACTGACATGGATTTTTTCGCCCTGTTCAACGACATGATTATTTGTTAGAATATAACCGCTCGAATTAACAATGACGCCGGAACCGAGAATCGTTCCGCGCGCTTCACTCTCCGGAATGCCTCCGAAAAACTGCCAGAACAGATCATTGCCATCAAATCCCGGAAATTCGGACATACCGCGATTCTTAATCACTTTTTCCGTTGTGATTGTGACGACCGCCGGATTGACGGCGTCGGCAATCTGAACGAAAACATCGTTGAAAGATTGAACGGATGGGACAGGTGTGTCTGATGAGATCAGTGCTGACGCGGGGATGATTTTCGTATCCGGAACGCCCTGATAAAGTACAACACGTTCCGGAACTGACATCGATGCGGAAACAATCACGCCGATCAACGCCAAAATAACGATACCAAAAATATAACCGATTTTCTTCTTCATAAAACTAAACTCCTAATCAAGTAACGTGTTTTTATACTTCACTGTGAATCGAAAGTTTCCCGTTATCCAGTATCTACCAATATTCAATTCAACCGAGCTAAATATCATCAAATAGATCCGTTCGCCGGATCAATAAATAGAACAAAAAAGACGGAGGTGTCTCTGTTTTTATCTATTTCAGGATGAAGGTTTTACTCGTATCTGAGCGCTTCGATCGGATCGAGTTTAGCGGCTTTCATTGCCGGATAAGTACCGAAAACCACTCCAATAAACAGTGAAAATCCCATTCCGAGAAAGATTGACCAGACAGGAATCGTTGGCGGTAATTTCAACGCCGCAGAAATGAGCAAACCGATGAGAACGCCCAGACCGACACCGATGATGCCGCCCAACAAACAGATGCCGATCGCTTCCGTCATGAATTGACTGAGAATATGTTTCTTCTTGGCGCCGATGGCTTTCCGAATGCCGATCTCGCGCGTCCGCTCCGTTACCGATACGAGCATGATGTTCATGATGCCGATTCCACCGACCAACAGCGAAATCCCACAGATGACAACAGCGGCGATGAAAACAAATCCTGTCAAACTCTTCAACGTGTCCATGATCGAATCTGCAGTTATGATCTCAAAATCGCTTTCCGTGCCCGGCGGAACTTTTCTCGCCATCCGCAAAACGCCTTCCACTTGATCCATCGCCTCGAAAATCTGTTCCGGGCTTTTTGCCTTCACGGCGATGGCAATCGAGCGTTCACGTCCGTACGCTTTGACAAACGTCGTATACGGAAGCGCAACCAGATTGTCCTGACTGCCCCCGAGGAATGAACCTTTTTTATCAAGAACTCCGATGATTTCCAGCGGAACGTTATCGACCTTTATAAATTCACCAACCGGATATTTGAATGGAAATAGTTTATCGACGATGTCCGCACCAATGACAACAACATTTTGACGATGGATGATTTCCTGAGCCGTGAAGAATCGCCCCTCGGCGATATATCGTCCGTTCACTTCTAACCAATCTTCGTCACCGCCGTACACGCCTATGTTGGGATTCGTGCTTTCTTCCTTGTATTTAACAATTTTGCCGTAAGTTCCGGCTTCCGGCGAAACTTTAAAAGCAAGAGGTGCACGCTTTTCAATGATCTCGGCATGTTGAAAAGTCAAATCTTTCCGGTTCCAGTATTTATGATCCAACCGTCCCATCTGAACAGCAGGAAATTTCTGAATCCAGAACGTGCTTCCGCCAATAGCTGAAAAAGTGTTGGTCATGTACTTATCTAAAGCGGTGATGATCGACATCATACCGATCACGGACATAACGCCGATGACGATTCCGAGTGTCGTCAAGACCGTACGCAGTTTATTCGAGCGAACAGTTTGAAAAGCGAGCCGGATTCCCTCTTCAAAATTCATTTTTTACTTTCCAATTATTCATATCTCAAACATTCGATCGGGTCGAGTTTCGAAGCCTTTCGCGCCGGGTAAATGCCAAAAAACAGTCCAATGAACGTTGAAAATCCCAATCCCATAAACACCGACCAGAGCGGGACAACGGAAGGAAACGGCGTAACTTTCGCAATCACACCTGAAACGAGATAACTTAGCAGAATGGCGATAATTCCGCCGATCGTACAGATAATGACCGATTCAATAATAAATTGAACCGTAATGACTTTTCGCTTAGCGCCCAGCGCCATCCGAATGCCGATCTCGTTTTTACGCTCGGCAACGGAAACGAGCATGATATTCATGATGCCAATTCCACCGACAAGTAAGGACAGCGTGCCGATCCCGATAGCCGCCGCGTACAATCCGCTCGTCAGTTTGTCGTACATTTCCATGATGGCTTCCTGCTGGTTGATCGAAAAATTATCTTCTTCCTGGGGTTTCAGACCGCGTGATGTTCGCATGAGAAACCGGACATCGTCTTTTACCGATTCCACTTGAGCCGCATCCCGCACTTTTATCATGACCTGAATACTCCGATGAATACCGAAGTTTTTCAGAAGCGAGCCAATGGGAACATAGACTTCGGAATCCTGACTTTCACCCATGATACTACCGCGTTTTTCCATGACGCCGATGACCGTGTAGGAAACATCGCCGACTTTCATGCGTTCGCCGATCGGATTTCTTCCTTCGAATAATTTATCCTTGATTTCCCAACCGATGACGGCGTTATTTTTCTCTTTTTCGATCTCAATGG